>JBGOUJ010000001.1:0-51027 GCA_041477005.1 Terriglobia bacterium
CATGAGCTTCTTGAGGATGTCGAACACCACCTTAAACCGCTGGTCGTACCTCCTCTCCATCGCGGTGAGCCATTCGGCGAGTTCCTTGTGCGTCGCGAGGATCTGGCGGAGCCGCACGAAAGTGCGCATGATGGCGATGTTAACGGCGATCGCGCGTTTGCTCTTGAGGACACTGGAGAGCATCGCGACGCCCTGCTCGGTAAAAGCATAGGGGCTTCTGCGGAGGCCCATCTTTGCCGCCGGATTGGACATCACAATTTGTGATCTCCAATTTTCGAGCTCCGCTTTGTTCAGTTGGAACATAAAATCTTCGGGGAAGCGATCGAGGTTCCGGCGCACCGCCTGGTTCAAGCCGCTGGTCGGCACCTGGTAGAGCGAGGCCAGGTCTGCATCGAGCATTACCTTGTGCCCGCGGATGAGGAGGGTGTGCCGCTCAATGATTTCAACGGGCAGAAGATCTTGGCTCGTCGCCTTCTTCTTGCGCATGCATGGTTTATTTTAGGGGTAAGGCTTTTCGGTGTCAATGCGCCCGACCGCCTTCGGCTCCATGAGGAGGGCGGCAAGCGCCGCGAAATGCCGGCGCGGGCCTTCTTAAGAGTACCGACGCGGGCGCATCCTGGACGCCGATCAATAACGGCATCGGCCCGGCATTCGACGGAAAGTTGTACGCGTACCACATTTGGATTGATCCGAATCAACCTTCCGTGGTGTTCGCCTCAACGTATCCGGGGCTTGCCCGCAGCAGTGATGGCGGCGCGAGCTGACAGTATCCAGGGCTTAGTCCGCCGTTGACCCCGGTCGATCTCGCTTTCGATCCATTTTCGCCCGGCACGATCTACGCGCCCACCCAAACCAATCCTCAGAAGAGCACGGACGACGGCCAGACTTGGGCGCCTCTGACCCCGCTGCCAACCATGTATTACCAACCGCAGCAGATCATCCCCGACCCCAGGCATCGCGGCACGTTGTATGTCAGCTCGTTCTCCGGACTGTTTAAGAGCACGGATGGCGGCGCGACCTGGACGAACCAGATCTCGCAATCGGGCGGGCCGATGGCGTTGGATACCGCGACCGGGGCGATCTACGCGGCGATCGGTGGTTATCACGTGGTGAGGAGCGCCGATGGCTTCGATACGGTTACGCCCGTCGGACCGCCTGCTGTTGCGGGAATCAGCCGGCTCCTGGCGGCCGGCTCTCGGGTGTTTGTGGGGGCGCAAACAGGATCGGATGTGTTTGTGGTCAAGCGCGACGCGCAGGGAAATGTCGTCTATTCCACGTACTTTGGCGGCAGCGCGTCCGAACTGGCCCGCTCGCTCGCCGTCGATTCCGCGGGCAGCGTCTACGTCACTGGGACCACGAATTCTCTCGACTTTCCCGTTTCGCCGGGCGCGTACTCCCAAGGGTTGGCGCCTGGACCCAACCAGAGCGGGCCTTATTCGAGCTTCTTGTTTAAGCTGAACCCGGATGGCTCTCTCGCCTACTCCACCTACTTCGTCGACAACCGCTCCACCCCGTATACCGTAGCCGCCGATGGAAACGGCAACGCGTACATCGCCGGTACTACATTTGGTGGACTGCCCGTAACGCCGGGCGCTTACCAGGCGACGTTCGTCGGCAGTTATCCCAGGCCGGGCGGGATCGGCCCGGGGCCTCCGCTACCAACCAATGGATTCCTGACGAAATTCAATGCCAGCGGTTCCGCGCTGGTCTTTTCCACCTACATCGGCTCCCAGCAGGAATCCGTCAACGCCATCGCGGTGGATCCGAGGGGCAGCGCCTATCTCGCCGGCATGGGTAAGCTCTACCGCCTGAGTGCGGACGGTTCCTCCCTGCTGAGTTCGACATCGCTGCCGGGCGCGCTGTCGGCAATTGTCTTGGATCAGCAAGGAGACCTGTACGTAGCCGGCGGAACGAATTCGTTCGGCATGTTTCCAGTGACGGCCGGCGCGTTCCAGACGGCTCCTCCGAGCGTTCCTGGACTGCCCGGGCAGTTGGGGGGTGCAGGCGCGGGCGACGCGTTTGTCACCAAGCTGGACGGCAGTTTGAAAACAATCCTGGCGTCGACTCTGATCGGCGGCGAGTCGACGGATTTCGCCGAGGCCGTGAGCATCGATGCAAGCGGAAACATCATCGTCGGCGGATTTACGGATTCCAAATCGTTTCCGTTGCTCCGTCCGGCCCAGGGTTCGTTCGCGCAACGAACCGGCTTCATCGCAGGACTGACACCCGATCTCTCCGGCCTGCTCTTTTCGACCAACTCGGGCGACACGCGTTCCTTCGTGATTCGCGCAGTCGTTCCTGAACCCGACGGCAGCATATCGTTTGCAGGCGACACGGTGCCCTCGAATTCCGGCATTGCGCCGGCGAGTCCCGTTGAAAGCGTGAAAGCGTTCGCGGCGAACTTCGTTCCCGGCGCTACGCAATTGCCGCGCGTCGACACGGTGGTCAATGCCGCGAGCCAGCTTGGCGTGCCGTTATCGCCCGGCGAAACCATTCAAGTGCGTGGTGATGGGTTCGCCGCGGATGCCGGCGTGTTCCTGGGCGACCAGCAGATCACGGCACTCTCGATCGACCCCCACGCGATTACGGCGACTGTACCCGCGGACTTCAGTGCACCGGGCGCAACAACCGTGAAAGTGATCTCCGGCGGTGTTGCCTCCAACGGCGTTCTGGCCCCTGTGACGGCCGCATCGCCTGGAGTGTTCTCTGTGGATGGGACCGGGTTCGGCCAGGGCTACATCTTGAACGCGGACGGCACGCGGAACTCGCCCGACAACCCTGCCGCGGAGAGCTCCCGGATTACGATCTTCGCGACCGGGGTCGGGCAACTGAGCCTGGTGGGACCGTACGCCGTGACCGCCGCCCCGGTGAACGTTTTCATTGATGGCTTCTACACGCTCGGCGTCGCCGCCATCACCGGCCCCGTGCCGGGCCTGCCGGGCGACGTATACCAGATCACGATATACGTGCCGCACCCGGCCGACCACGCCGACAGCAATCCGAACCTGAAAGATTTCAAGATGCCGCCTCAGGTAGCGGTCACGCTGGAAGTGAACGGGGCAAAGAGCCAAGCGGGGCTGGCGTTGGCGGTGAAGCAGTAAACTCTATCTCACCTCGCGGACAAACGATGGCCCTGCATCACACGCCCCGAATCGTTATAACTTTTCGGAACGGCGTGAAGCCGGTAATATAGACACACGTGCCGACCGCTCTCAGGGTTGCCCCATGAGCAGCGTAGGAATGCCCGGACAGATTCAAGAACTGATGTTCTGCCTGCCCTGGACCGAACTCGATGGTGTCGTCGCCAACGCGGTATCTCCCGGCGCCCTCCTTTAGAAGGAAGGCCTTGTTTCCGTCCCTTGCCGGCAGTTCCTGAAGAGAGCCTCCCCACTCGCCTCCGGGCCGGAACGCCAGCTCGATCAGGTAAGGAACGCGCTCATGGCCCGTTATTTCGAACTGCAACTCGAACGCGCCCTGTTGCTCCCTCACAGTGACTTTCTGATCCAGGGTCTGGATATTGCTCATCTGCCGTCGCGGGAAATCCAACTTGCTCCAAAACCGACCATCTTTCGCTGGAGTGAGCGCATAGTCACCTCGCCGGTTTCGCAAGTTCTTCGGCAGGGGCTGGTAATAGGGAGCATCGAGGCGCTGGTGAAGAGAATACCGATTCCCGTCTGCTTTCAGTCCCTCGCTTCGAAACGCACCCAGACTGAAGAACTGGCCCCCCATGCGCACCGACTCCAGAACTGCTCGGCCTTTGCGGAAGGTAAAGAAAGTCGGATTGCTGGCAAGGCCCGACGCCACACCCAGGGGCCAGTCGGAGCCGCCGTACACGGTGGCGCTGGTGTCGCCTCTCCGGATGCGGGCTAAACTGCTGTTCGAAAACACCCTGGCGTAGTCGGAAGGAATCGCTCCGCCAGCCGGAAGGGGCTTCTTCAGCAGAGGCTCCTCCATGAAATGAATGACCGGGTTCGCGCCTTCGATGAGCCCTTCTCCCCGCTTTCCTTCAATCAGGTTTACGACGGCAGCATAGGCTGGATTGTTATCACGGATGGCCAGATAGCGATATTGCAGGTAGAAGTTCGATATCGAAATGGGCCTGTTCTGATCCTGCCGCCGGGATTCGACCGTTTCTATCTCCCCGTCCGGGTGGAGATAGTGAAGAGTTAGGTCGAGATTCCTGCGCGCCGGCTCGAGAAGCTCGGGGCGGCTCAGCAGCCGCGCCATCGTGACAAACGCGTTCACCGTGACGCGCGAGTAGTTCGGGCTCCGCTCCGCGAACTGGCCGTCGGAATCGATATCGATGCCTTCCCCCAGCCAGTCGTCGATGCGGTCGACGTACTTGGCTGCCGGAAAAAGGAAATTGATGCGGGCGAGGGCGGAGCAGACGACCCAGCGATGATTCGGGGTGTGGATGCCGCCTGTAACCAGAGCCTCGCCGGCAGCCAGGAGAAACTTATCCAGCGTCTCTTTCGTTTGCGTAAGGCGCGGGTCGTCCATCTGTCGCAGCACGGCCAGAGCCGTGGCAAGACCTTCGACGACAAAGCCGGTATCGGGCGGGGATGCAAGATTGCCCGCATCCAGGGTGCCGTCGGGATTCTGTGCGGCCACGAACGCGCGGGCGGCGCCCTCCATGAGCGGAATCAGACTTTCCGCCTTGTGATAGGACGACTCCGGGGCGCAATACGCCGCCACCAGCGTTGCCAGGTTGGCGCCTCTCCCCACCGGCCTCATGGAGCGACCCTGCGGCGCGGTCCGGCCTTCTTGGATCATTCGTGGGATCGATTCGTTGCTGCTCTTCAAAAGGCGCAGGAAAAACCCTTGCCCTTCATCAGCCGCGCCCGTGGCCTGAGCGGCCAAGGAATTCGCGCGGGCCGAAGCCGCAAACGCAGCGACTGCTTTTCCGATCGCACTTCGTCGAGTGATGTTCATGGTCTGTCCTCACAACTTCATCTTCAAAGCTCCAACCATGTAGTCCCGCATGGCCTCATTGGAGCCCCCTCCTTCACCCATCACGTGGCCGGTGAATTTGGTCTCCCGGAGGAACTGAATGACCGCCGGCATATCCACGACACCCTGTCCGAAGGGAACCATCCGGCCGCGCAGACGCCGGCCGTTTCTTTCGTACTCGGCATCCGGGCTGTAGTCCTTCAGGTGCGTGCTGATCATGCGGGAACGGTACTTCTTGTATACCAGCAAGGGGTCCAGGCCGCAGGCCGCGATGTGGCCGACATCCGGCACAAAGTCGAAGTAGCGGGGGTTGGTGATCTCGAGGATTGGCTCGTGGATGCCGGCGCGTATGTCACCCTGCTCGGGATGATAGCCAATCCGGATGCCGGTTTCCTCACGCAGCCGCCGGGAAACCTCGTTAGCATTTTCCCCGTAGGCCTTGACGTCGATCCGCCGGTACTCATCGTCTTCCCCGTTGGCCAGCCGGGCTCCGGGGGCGACCAGTTGGGTGATGTAGCGCCCGCCGACGGCCTTCAGAAAACGGGCGGCGCGCAGGTGCTGCTCGATCAGCTCCTGGCGCCGGCTGCGGTCGTGCATGTGGGAGTAGACCGCAAGGCCGAGGAGTGTGAGGTGGCGCTTGGCCATCTCGTCGCGGAACTGCGAGATGCGGGTGTCCCAGGCGTCCACGAGGCGGCGGTTGGTGGTGTTGAACTCCAGGTAATGGACGCCCAATTGGGAGCACTCGTCGCAGACGCGCCAGAGGGCATCGTCCAGCGCCGGACCCGGCGTCGGCGGTTGCGGCGGGCGACCCGCGCCTCCTCGCGCACCGCCCGCGGGGCCAGAAGGAGCGAGTCCCGCGAAGAACATTTGCTCACCCGGCGACTGCGCCCGAACCACTCCGGTGGACGCGGCCAGCGCGGCATTCAGAAATTCTCGTCGGTTCATCGTTGCTTGCCTCCATGCGGTTCCTCGCGGTCCCGCCGCCTAGCTTGACATTGCTCCTCGGACGCGATAATCAATGGGAGATTTCTATGTCCGTGCCGAGTGGCTTCGAAAATTCTACCATCGGTGCGAGTCGGGCAAAAAAGGAGCCAACGGGCCATGTCTGAGATCTCTCGGCGAAAACTCCTGCATACGGGCGCGGCTGCGATGACCGCCGCTTCGTATTCCCGAATTCTCGGCGCCAACGACGTTGTTCAACTCGGCGTGATCGGCTGCGGAGGGCGCGGCCGGGGCGTGATGCGGACGTTCCTCTCTACCAAACAGGTTCTCGTAACCGGTCTCTGCGACGTCTGGGGCGACCGCGTGGCCGCCGCCAGGCAGCAGGCCGCCGACGCGGCCGGCTATTCCGACCACCGCAAGCTGCTGGAAATGCGGAACCTGGACGCCGTGCTGATCGCCACGCCGGACCACTGGCACGCTCGCATCTCGATCGACGCCGCGAGCGCCGGCAAGGACGTCTACTGCGAGAAACCGCTGACACTCACGATCGGGGAAGGGCCGGCGATCATCAGGGCGGTCCGCGTGAATGATAGGATTTTGCAAGTAGGCATGCAGCAGCGGTCGGGTGCGCATTACATCAAAGCCAGAGACGAATACATCGAGAAGGGGCGGCTCGGGAAGATCACGCTGGTGCGAACCTGGTGGCACGGAAGCTACTATTCATTTGTGCGGCTGGTGCCGCCCGAACTAAAGACCCGGCCGGCCAATCTCGATTGGAAGCGGTTCGTCGAGCCGGTCGCGTGGCGCGACTACGATCCATATCAATACTACACATTCCGGGCGTTCCTCGACTACGGCGGGGGCCCGATCACGGACCTGTTCTGCCATTGGCTGGATGTGGCGCACATGTTCCTGGGCGAAGATCGTCCCCTGACCGCGTCGGCTGTGGGCGGCATTTGTATCTACGATAAGGAAGGGAGCGGCCGCACGGCGCCGGACACGATCTCGGTGCAGTTACAGTATCCCGCGAATTGGATGATGACCTTCGAGTCGCAGCTCCTGCCGAATGTGGACGACGGAGGGCTCGAATTTTGCGGTACCGAGGGCAGGTTGTACATCACGCGGCAGGGCTTCGAGTTTACGCCTTACGAGCGAAGGCAGCCTGCCGGATCCGGAGGCGGACGGGGAGGCCCTGGACGCCAGCTCCCGATCCGTCCTCCGGTGACGAACGCGCAGACCGAAACGGTCAGAGCAGAGGGCGACCTGACTCTGGCACACGTGCAGAACTTCCTCGATTGCATGCGAAGCCGGAAACTGCCGAATGCGGACGTTGTGATTGGACATCGCTCGGCCCAGGCCTGCCATCTGGCCACGATGTCGTACAAGGAGAAGCGACAGATCAAGTTCGATCCGGTCCGCGAGGAGATCCTTTCCTAAGAGTCGGGAGCTTGTTGCATGTTGGGGTTGGATCCGATGTGCCGCCGTTCCCACAACCGCTTGTAAACGATCGCTCGCCAGCATTGACACAGTCCTCGAGGGTCGACTAAGATGATCCCCAAGACAGGCGTACGAGCCAGTCTGGCAGAAGGGGGCCTTATGCATTTCTCTGCGCGTCTCGTGCTCGGGATGGCTGTGCTGTTGTTTCCAGGCTTTCCCCATCATCTTTACTCCCAGGCGGTCTACGGCGGCATCGTGGGTGCCGTGACCGATCCCAGTAGCGCCAGCGTCTCCGGCGCGAAAGTTACGATCCGCGACCTGGATCGGGACGTAACGTTCACGGCCGTCACGAGCGAAACCGGCAATTATAATGTCGGGCACCTCATCGTCGGGCGATACCAGGTGCGGGTCGAGGCGCCGGGCTTTCGGGCCTCCGTCCAGGACAATGTCAGCATCTCCGTGGATGCCGTAGCGCGTTTGGACGTGAAGATGCAGGTCGGCGAGATAAACCAGTCGGTCGAGGTCACGGGCGAAGCATCGTTGCTCAAGACGGAACGTAGCGACGTCGCCATCACATACGACCGGAAGGCCGTCAATGAACTGCCGATGCTAAACCGCCGGTTCTCCAACTTCAGTCTGATTACACCGGGCGTCGTAATGCAGAGCGGCGGGCCGAACTCAACCGAGTCCGAGAATCCCATGGGCTCGTACCGGCTGGAGGTCAACGGGCACATGTACTCGGCGGTGTCTCACGTGCTCGACGGCACGGACAATCACGACACGGTGCTGGCGTATCAGGTGATCAATCCGACGCTCGAGTCGGTAACGGAAGCGAAGATCACGACCAGCGCCTTCGATGCCGAGTTTGCAAACGCCGGGGCGATGGTGGTCAGCTCGCAGACCAAATCGGGGACCAACGAGATCCACGGCAGCTTTTTCGAGTTCCTGCGGAACGATCATCTGCAGGCGCGGGACCCGTTTGCGCAGGCGCAGCCCATTTACGGCGCCAACGGCCGGACCATTCCGGTCACGATCTGGAACCAGTTCGGCGGCTCCCTTGGAGGGCCGATCAAGAAGAACAAGCTGTTCTTCTTTGGCGATTACCAGGGTACGCGCCGCCGGACGGGCGGCAGCAAGACCGTTTGGGTGCCCTCGGCGGGCAACAGAGCCGGAAACGTAAACGACCTCGGATTGAACATCTTTGACCCCGACAGCGGCGCCACGCCGGCGCAGCGCACTCCGTTTACCAACAACGTGGTGCCGGCCGCCCAGATCTCCCCTCAGGCAAGAAGCCTGATCAACCTTCTCCCGTTGCCGAACAAGCCGGCAGCCCCGAACCAGCCGAATTACCAGGGTTCCGGCAGCATTGCGTTGCGGGAAGACTCCTTCAACACGAGGATCGATGAATATGCGACCTCGAAGCTGCACCTGTTCGGCCGCTACAGCCTCCAGCGGTGGGATCTAAACGCCCCGGCGATTTTCGGGCTGGCGGGCGGGACGGGATTTGATGCCAGCACCTTCGCTGGCACGTCTTACTCGCTGAACCATAGCATCGCCTCGGGCTTCGACTACGTGGTGAGCCCGAATCTGGCGACCGATTTCCGCTTCGGATTCTTCCGCTACCGTGTGGAGGTCAATCCGCTTGGTCTCGACACAACCCCGGCCAAGGATGTGGGCATTCCCGGCCTGAACCTGGGTACCGCGATCACCGGCGGCATGCCGCAGTTCACCGGCCTCGGCACCTCGTTCGGTTTCGGCCTCGGCGTCAACAACTGCAACTGCCCGCTGTTGGAAAATCAGAAGCAGTTTCAGTTCGTCAATAACTGGACGCAGGTGCGTGGGAACCACACGAGCAAGTTCGGCGCGGACGTGCGCCGGGCCTATAACCTGCGCGTCCCGAGCGACAGCCACCGCTCCGGCCAACTCACGTTCGCGTCAGCGCAATCACAGGGTCCGAACGGCGGCGGCAGCGGCTTCGCGTCCTATCTGCTGGGCGATGTGGCCAGCTTCGCGCGATACGTCAGCAACGTGTACGACGCCGGCGAGCGGCAGAATCGGCTTTTCTTCTACGCGCAGGACACCTGGCGCGTGACTCCGAAACTCACGGTGAATTACGGCTTGCGGTGGGATATCTACCGGCCCCAGTCCGTCAACGGTCCCGGGAAGGGCGCCAACATCGACCCCTTGACCGGCGAGAATCTGGTGGCGGGTTCGGACGGGGTCGGCCTCAGCCTCAACGCCAGCGTCCCACCCAGGACTTTCGCTCCACGCGCCGGGCTGGCCTACAAGCTCACCGACAAAACCGTGATCCGCGCCGGCTATGGCCGGGGATTTGATCTCGGCATCTTCGGTTCTCTCTTCGGCCACAACGTGACGCAGAACTTGCCGGTGCTGGCCATTCAGAACCTCAGCCCCGCGTTCAATTTCCAGAACGTTTTTACGCTGGCCCAGGGCCCGCCGGCGGTATCCGATCCGGCGCAAGTTCTGGCCGCACAACCCAAGGGACCGCACGGGCGCCCCCTGCAGCCGAACGGATTCACCACCGACATCGTGCCGTTTACCCAGCGGGTCCCCACCGTCGACACCTGGAACCTCGCACTCCAGCGGCAGTTGAGCGGCACAACCTCGCTGGAGGTGGCTTATGTGGGAACCAAGGGCACGCACGAGCCGCCAGCATACAACGGCTACTACAACACCAACGAGCCGACGCTGGTCGGCTTCACCTCGGGGCTCTCGACGAATCAGCGCAGGCCGTACTTTGGCCCCTACGGATGGACCCAGCTCGTCCGCTTTTCGGGTAATGATTCCAGCAACCGTTACCATTCACTCCAGAGCAAGATTGAGAAGCGTTTCTCCGCGGGACTGCAGTTGCTCGGCCATTACACCTGGTCCCGGGCGCTGGATTACGACACGACGCAATACATTTACAGGCGGGATCTGGGCTTCGGACCCAACAACATAAACCGTAACCACATCATTACGGCGATGGGATTATGGGAGGTCCCCGTCGGAAGTGGCCGCAAGGCGCTCAACCACCTCCCCAAGGGGCTGGACTATCTGATCGGCGGCTGGCAGACTAATTTCGTGACGACGTGGATGACGGGGCTGGCGTTTACGCCCAGTTACCAGAACTGTAGCGCCGACGCCGATACGGGATTTTGCCGCCCCAATGTGGTCGGACCATGGCAGGCCGGCGATCCGAGCCAGTCCGGCTGGTTTGCTACGGCCGCCACGCTGCTCTCGGCGAATGGTCAGATCAGCGGGCCGTGGCAGCGTCCGCAAAGGGGTGAATTTGGCAACCTTGGCCGGAACACGCTCCGGGGTCCACGTTTCTCGCAGACGGACTTCTCGGCTTTCAAACAATTCCAATTGAAGGAGAAGGTGACGCTCCAGTTCCGTGCCGAGGCGTTCAACCTCTTCAATCACACCAATCTCGGGCAGCCCACTGCCTGTGTAGACTGCCCCGGAACGGCTGGCCAAATATTTGCTACTGCCGCTACCTACCTGCCTCGCATGTGGCAGGTGGCCGCGAAAGTCCAGTTCTGATCCAGCAAGTGCAGAATACGTTAGCGTACTTATGAAATCATCCGCTTAGCCTCAGACGCGGTGCGGCCCTCGCAATAGACGGGCGGGCAGGGTGAACAGGCCCCAGATCAGCTCCAGCACGCCTTCGACGGCGATCCCTACAATGCGGAACGGGAGAAGCAGCAACCAGACGATCGGGTATAGCACCAGCGCCACCAGCGCCAGCGGCCAGCAGAGGACCAGCAGAATGCACCAGAGCAGGAATTTCAGCACGGCACTCGCCCTCCCTTACTATCTACGTAACCGCCGCCGAAGAGTTCCTTACGGCTTGGCGTCCAGGACGCGCCGGAGAGTGCCCCCGAAAATGTTGGCCTGCGCCTCGGGCGACACCCCGCAGGTGGTGAGCATCTTCTGGTAGCGCTCGAGCTCGCGGTCGAACTCCTCCAGCTCCCCGCCGAAAACGTCCGAGCCGAAGATCGCTTTCTCAAACGCGCTGCCCCCGGATTTCGGCGTGTGCGGGCTCACCACGCTCGACCACCAGAAGACCGACTTGAAGAAGGTATAGTCTTCTTGTTTCTTGATGAGCGTCGAGCCGGAGAGGTCGAAGTAGAGGTTGGGGTGCCAGCGGGCAAGCTCCGACGCCCAGGCGTAGTCGGGATTGCCCAGGTGGGCGCCGATGATCGTCAGCTTGGGAAACCGGCGGGCGATGTTGTCGAGCGTGGTGACCCGCATGCGATCCACGCTCACGTCGACCGCGACGTTGGGGTTCGACCGCATCACGATGCCGGTGTGGAACAGGATGATCATCCGGTACTTCTCGGCCCGCTCGTAAATGGGCCAGTAGCTCTTGTCGTGATAGTCCTTGAGCGGGCCGCTCAGCTCGCCCAGGCCGCGGAATCCGGCGGCGTGAAAGCGGTCGATCTGCTCGAGCGCCTGCGGGTCGTCGAGCTTGATGCTGCCGAAGCCGATCAGCCGGTTCGGATGCTGCGCGATAAACTTCTTCACGCTTTCGAGGTCCTTGGGAGCGGTCAGCAGGAAGGCCGTTCCATCGACGGCATCGAGCCGGGCGACCAGCTTGTTGAGGAACGCCGGATCGCCGTCGTAGTGGACGTGGGCGTCGACCAGCCGGCGGGTGGGTTGGGCGAGCAGACAGGGTGCAACGAGCAGTAAGGTCAATAGATTTTTCATATGGAATTCACAGGGTGCACCAACGCGCGCATGTATTCGTGGGGGAAAGTGCGGCCGATGTGGCCCCAGGGCGTGTCGCCTTCGACGAAGCTCTTCGCGTAGTTTTCATAGCTGCCCACCGCCTTCTCACCAATTCGTGATCGAGCCGTCGGGGCGGCGGTAGAGCGGGGTTTGCCGGCGGCGCTCGGTGACTTCGGCGAGCAGTTGCGCCCGCCGGGGATCGAATTCGACTCCCAGGCCGGGCCGCGTGTTCGGCCATAGCTTGCCGTTCTTGAAGTCGAAGTGCTGGGGCAGGTGCGGCTCACTCCGAGGGCCGTCGCCGGTCATCTCCATAATGACGGGGCCGGAAAACGCCCCGCAGCAATGCACCAGCGCCGCCTCGCCGGCCGGGCCGGTGAAGTGCGGAATCAAGCCGATGTAGTGGGTCTCGCAAAGGGCGGCGATCTTCATGTACTCGGTGATACCGCCGACATTGGGGATCGTCACGCGGGTGTAATCGATCAGGCGCTGCTCGATCAGCTCGTTGGTGTCCCAGCGGGCGCCGTAATGCTCGCCGACGGCGATCGGCACTTTGACCTGGGGCCGCAGTTGACGATAGACGCCCGCGTTCTCGGAGCGGACCATGTCCTCGCAGAAGTAGGGCTCCAGGTTCTCGATCAGGGTGCTCAGACGGACGGCGTCGGAGAGGTCGAGGCGGGTGTGATAGTCGATGGCCCAGTCGCCGTCCTTGCCCACGCCGTCGCGGATCTCGATGCACTGCTCGTGTGTCTTGCGGACGGCCTGGTGGGAATTGAAGGGCACGTTGCCGCCGGGATCGGCGACCGAGGTGCGGTAGGCGCGAAAGCCGGCCTCGATGCACGCCCGCGCCGTTTCTTTCAGGCTGCCCTTGTTGGGGAAGCCGGTCGAGTAGCACTCGATGTGGTCGCGGGCGAGGCCGCCCAGCAGCTCGTAGACGGGCATGCCGAGGGCCTTGCCCTTGATGTCCCACAGGGCCATGTCGATGGCGCCCTGAGCGTGGAGCTTCTCCCGGCCTGGCGGATAGAACAGGTGGCGGTACATGAGCTGCCAGAGATACTCGATGCGGCCGGGGTCCTCTCCGATGATGAGCGCCGCGCATTGCTCGATGGTGTCCTTCGAGCCGCCCTCGCCGATCCCGGTGATGCCCTGGTCGGTCTCGACCGTCACGATGTTCGTGCTCTGGTTGAAGCTCGGGCGGGGGTTGGGGGAAAGGTAATAGCGGATTCGGCCGATCTTCATCTTGGGCGGCGCGGCCAGCGCCCGAGGCGCCCGCGCCACCACCGCGCCCGAACCCAGCAAGGTCGATTTCAAAAAAGATCTGCGCTGCATTCTGCGTTAACATAGCTGATTCTGAACGGGGAGACAAGATGGGTGCCGAGACGCTTCGAATCCTGGTTTCCCGCCACTCCGCCTTTTACAGCCCGCTGATCTCGACCCTTGCCGCCGGCTTTCTGCGCGACGAGGGGCTGGATGCCACCTACGGCGTGCTCCCCAAGGGCCGGCACGGGCGGGATATGATCCGCAAAGACGAGATCGATATCATGCAAGCCGCCGTCTCCACCAACTGGGGACCGATGGAGAAGGGCGAAAGCGATTTGCCGGCGCACTTTGCCCAGGTCAACCAGCGGGACGGCTTCTTGCTCATCGCCCGGAAGCCGGATCCGGCGTTCGACTGGAAGAAACTCGAAGGATCGACGTTGGTGGCCGACCACGGGGGCCAGCCGCTGGCCATGCTGGAGTTCGCCGCCTCCTGGAACGGGGCCGATTGGAATCGGATCCAGCTTATTGATGCCGGAAACGTGGAGGAGATGGACGCCGCGTTCCGCGCCGGTCGCGGCGATTACGTGCACCAGCAAGGGCCTGCCCCGCAGCAGCTTGAAAAGGACGGGATCGGCTACATTGTGGCCTCGGTGGGGGAGGCTATGCCGCCGGTGGCTTTCAGCAGCCTGATGGCCTCCCGGGCGTTTCTGGCGACCGACCGGGCTTGGGCGTTCCTGCGGTCCTATCGAAAAGCCCGAGAGTGGGCGGCGCAGGCATCGCCCGGCGAGATTGCGCGCGCCGAATCGAGCTTCTTCCCGCAGGTTGGCCCGGACGTGCTGGCCGCGGCCATCGCCCGCTACCAGACCCTGGGCTGCTGGCAAGGCGAGGTCTCTATCAGCCGCGAGCATTACGAGGCGGCGCTTGACGTTTTCCTCCACTGTGGCGCCATCGCGCGCCGGCACCCGTACGAAGAGGTGGTTGTTTCGCCGCCGTAGGGTCCGCCAACCGCTTGTCGTGACAAGACTTATCCTATCCGAGCATCCGGCGGAGCACCGGTCCGGCCAGGTTGAGCGAAGCCAGCCCCATCCCGTCGCGGAACTGGCCACGGGCGATCATCCGCTGAAGCTGTGGATAAGTGACCTGGTGGACGGTGAGGTGCTCGGTTTCCTCCAGGTGCTGTTGGCCCTCGTGCAACTCAGTGGCCAGGAAGACGTGGCAGATCTCGCTCGATAAGCCCGAGTAAACCACGTAGATGCCTAGTTTTCGGAACCGCCCGGCGCGGTAGCCCGTCTCCTCTTCGAGCTCCTTTTGGTCGGCGCGCGGCAAGGGGAGCCGCCCCGCCCCACCCCCAGGTAGCTCATAATTGTAGCCGTGGGTGGGGTAGCGATACTGGCGGACGAGCAGGATCCGCCTCTGCGGCGTCACGGCCATGATCGACACCGACCGGGCTGCCACGATGAAGCTGTAGGTGATCTCCCGGCCCGTCGATCGCAGGGTGAGGCGGTGCTCTTCGACGCGCAGCCACCGGGTGCGGTAGGCGGCGCGGCGGGAAAGGCGTACCACCGGGACCTTAGACCGGGTGCGCGCTTTCACAGGTTTTCACCAGGTTTTTCACAGGCCCTATTCTTTTTTGGACGCAAAAGCTATAGTATGGATACTTTACCTTAAACCGGGGTGAAGTATGTGGGGTAAGAAAGAGAGCACAGCGCCGGCGTCACCGGCCAAACCCGACGCGCCAGCGGAGATTCCCGTTAGGGAGGTTAAACCAGTGTCGTCTACACCAATGGCTAGAGCCAGTGAACCCGTAGCGTCGTCTGCGGCCGGCTCGAACCGGCCCGGTCAGGCCCATATCGGCAAGTCGGTCGTCGTGAAGGGCGAGATCGCCAGCAGTGAGGACCTGTTCGTAGATGGGGAGGTGCGCGGCGCGATCCAACTGCGCGACCACGCCCTCACTGTGGGTCCGAACGGCAAGGTGGAGGCCAACGTCACGGCGCGAGAGATTGTCGTGCAAGGTTCGTTGAACGGCAACGTCCACGCGACTGACAAGATCGAGATCCGCAAGACCGGTTCGCTGCTAGGCGATCTCACCACCGCGCGGATCATCATCGAGGACGGAGCCTATTTCAAAGGCAGCATCGACATCTTGAAGCCGGGCCAGAAGCCGGAACCGAAGCCGCTGATGAGCACCACCACCAAGTCCTCGCCCCAGCCCGCGTTGCAGGTGGCGGCGGCCGGAGACTCGCATAAGTCCTAGTGCCGTTACAACCAGAGGCCCCTGCAGCCGCGCCGCCTGAGGCGACGGCTCCCCCCGCACGGGCCCCCGGTGGTAAGGTTGAGATGGTTGGAACGGCATTCCAGGTCCGAAGACAAGACGCGGTTCCAACAGAACCAGGACGCTAGCTTGCTCGGCGAGAAGATACGCAATTTTTTTCGATCCGGTGGCGGGGCCCACAACGGGTCCCCGGTGTTTGCCACCGATCTGGGGCCACGCCTGCGGCTGTCGCGCGCGCCGGCGGCGGCCGAGACGGAGCGGCGTAGCAACGGCCTGCGGCAGTTCTTCGAGAACTTGCCTCGCGAAGGCCGGCTGCGCATCCTCGACCTGGGCGGCGCCTCTCAGGCCAACGTCAACTTCATCGCCCTGCAGGGCCACAAGCTCTACACCGAAGACTTGCTGGTGGCGCTGGAGCGGCTGAACGACAAGGCAAAGAATTCCGAAGACCGCACGGACCGGGCGGCGCGGTTCGTCCAAGAGAGCCTGAACTTCCCGAACGAGGAGTTCGACGGCATCCTGGTGTGGGACAGCCTGGAATTTCTGGATGACGAGCTGCTGTGGGCGGCGGTCGGCCGCATGCAGGCCGTCCTGAAGCCGGGCGGCACCCTGCTCACTTTTTTTCACACCCGCGCTCAAGGGGAAACGGTGCACGTTTACCGTTACAACATCAGCGACTTCCAGACGCTGCAACTGCGGCCCCGGTTCTCCCGGCCCCTGCCCCGGGCGTTCAACAACCGCAACCTGGAGCGGCTGTTCGGCAATTTTCACGCCGTCAAGTTTTTCCTCGCCAAGGACAATCTCCGCGAAGTAATCGTCACCAGATAACTGCAGCCATCAGCTATCAGAACAGCAGCTATCAGCTATCAGCTATCAGCAGTCAGCAACCTGCTCGGACCGGAGGGGGGGGTGCTGATGGCTGAAGGCTGATAGCTGACTGCTGCCGTGCTGACGGCTGATGGCTGATGGCTGTAAGCTAGAAGTTAGGCACTTCATGCTGGTGTTTCTGTTCATGCTGTCGCTGGTTGCGTCGGCGCCGATCGTCGCGGCGGCCGAACATCTCCAGAGCGGGGAGAACCACTTCTTCAACCTGGAATATGACGAGGCCATCGTCGACTACAATCGCGTGGTCGAGCAGAACCCGAACGATCCGCTGGCTTATACCCATCTGGCCAGCGCGCAGCTCTACAAGGAGCTCTACCGGATGGGGCTGCTCGAATCGAGCGCCCTGCGCGGCGACAACCAGTTTCTGAACCAGAAACGGCCCCAGCCCGATCCGCAGGCCCGGGCCCGGTTTCTCGACACTCTCGAGCGGGGGCGGCGCGTGGCCGAGTCCCTGCTGGCAACCGATCGACGCGACCAGGTCGCCCTTTACGCCCTGGGAACCAACTACGCCTTGCGGGGAAACTATGAGTTCATGGTGGAAAAGGCCTGGTTCTCGGCGTTGCGCAACGGCGGCAAAGCCCGCGACTACTGCGAGCAGTTGCGCAAGCTGAACCCCAACTTCGTGGACGCTTACCTCGTGCTGGGTGTGTATGAATACGTAGCCGGGCACCTGCCGCTGCCGGTGAAGGTGCTGGCGGCGATCGGCGGCGTGCACGGGAGCAGAGAGAAGGGCGAGGCCTACATCACGCGGGTGGCGCGGGAGGGCAATTACGCCCACAACGACGCGCGGGTTTTGCTGGTCATCGTCTACCGCCGGGAGCGCCGGCCGCTGGAAGCGGCCAAGATGCTGGAAAACCTGATCGCCGACTTCCCCCGCAATTACGTGCTCGGGCTGGAGCTCGCCTCCATGTACGCCGACGCCGGCCAAAATGACCGGGCGATCGCCACCTTCAAGGGCCTGTTGCAGAAGGCCGGCGAAAACGCCCCCGGCTACCAGCGCCTGCCCCGTGAAGCCGTGCTGCGCAGGATCGAGAAGCTGCAAGGGGGGTCGTAGTAGAGGGCGATCAGCTATAATCGCTACACATGACGATTCGCTCCCGCGCCAATCGGCTCGCGGTATCTATGGGGGCGGTCATCCTGCTGTTTCTCGCCGTTGCGTGGGGCCAGGCAGTGTTGGGGCGCCATCGATCCTTGCCATTGACCATCGCGCTTCAGCCGGCCCAGACCCTGGCCGACGGATATGAAATCGCCACGCTGGTCGTGGAAAGACCCGCGGCAGAGCCGGCTCAGGGACCTGTCAACATCTCCGTTGTCGAGAATGTGCACGGCGCCACGGTCCAGGAGGTCGCGGAAACCGAGACTGGATGGCGCGCTCAGATCCGCGCCGGCGTCGTGCCAGGTCGCGTCCTGCTGCGCGTCGAGGCTCCCGGCTTCCTGCCGGCCGTGACGGCGCTGACTTCGAGTCTGGAGACGGACGATCGGGCCGGCGACGGCACGCCCGATTTTCTCCGGCTCGACGACGAGCACGACCAGCAGGCCTTTCGCCGCTGGTTCACATTCCTCGCCGAAGCGCAATACTTCCAGCAAACGCGGTCGCGGACCGCCGAGATCAACGATTGCGCCGCGCTGATTCGCTATGCCTATCGCGAGGCGCTGCGCCTGCACGACAGCCGCTGGGCAGCGGAGGCGCCGTTGCCGCTCGTGCCGGGCTTGGAGTCGATTGCCAAGTATCAGTACCCGCACACGCCGCTGGGAGCGGCCCTGTTTCGAGTGCGGCCCGGCTCGTTCCGGCCGGCCGACCTGGCCGATGGAGCTTTCACCCAATTCGCTGACGCCCAAACTTTGCGGCGCTTCAACACCCACTTCGTCAGCCAGGACTTGTCGCGCGCTTTGCCGGGCGACCTGCTCTTCTTCCAGCGGCTCACGGAGCACATGCCTTTCCATACCATGATCTTCCTGGGCAGGAGCCAGATCACCACCGGCGCCGCCGGCTACGTGCTCTATCACACCGGCCCGGACGGCGGGAGTCCCGGCGAAATCCGGCGATTGAGGCTGGACGAGCTTCTGGGCCATCCGGACCCGCAATGGCGCCCCATCGAGCGAAATCCGATCTTCCTGGGCGTCTATCGCTGGAACATTCTCAGAAAGGCTTCTTGAGCGATGACGCGTTCCACGATTCCGGCCAGGATGCGAATCCTGCTGCGCGCGCTCTTCCTCGTTGTATTGGCTGCGCCCGGCATCGGCCAGATCGAAGACGCGCCATATTTCTCGCTGAGCAGCAGCCGCACTTTCGGCTCCAAGGGGAAGCCCTCGGTGGCCATGAGTGCATGGAATATAGATGCACTCGAGTTTCGGGTTTACCGCATCAACGACCCGGTGAAGTTTTTCCAGCAGCTCGAGGATTCGCACCAGTTCGGAGGCCGCGCCCCGAGACCTCCGCGCACGCGCACGCTGCTGGAGCGCGTCCACAATTGGAAGCGCAGGCTGCGCGCGGACATCCGCCTCACGCTGCGGGGCCAGTTCAGCGAATCCCCGAGCGCCCATTTCGAAAGCCTGTTCCCCCGCGAAGCGAAGCCGGTGAGCCGCCAGACCGGTTTTGCCGAGGTTCCGGTCCTCAATTCCCAGCAACTCGTTCTGTCGTTCGTGCAGCCGGTGCGCAGCCGGAAGCGCTGGGAAACGCAGAATGTGGAGCTGGGGGTCAATCAGAAAGGCGTGTTTCTGGTGGAGGCCGTCCGGGGAGACCTGCGCGCTTATACCGTTCTCATGGTCTCGGACATCGTGATGATCACGAAGAGCGCGCGCGGCCGCATCCTGAGCTTCGTGGCCGACCGCTCGACCGGCGAGCCTCTGTCCGGGGCGGAAGTCTACCTGTTGACGCGCGACGGCCGGTCCAGCGTGACTCGGACCAACGCCGACGGCGTGACCGAGATGGACGTGACATCTTCGCGAGTGGACGAGGTCCGGATTGTCGCTCGCAAAGGGGCCGATGTCGCCGTCAGTGCGCTGGCGAGCTACGCCCTCGACTCGGGGCGCGATCGCTGGACGGGCTACGTCTACACGGACCGGCCGGTCTACCGCCCGGGCCACACCGTCCACTTCAAAGGGATTCTCCGGCTGCGTGCGGCCGTGGGCTACGAAGTGCCCTCCGCCAAGACGGTATCGGTCGAAATCAAAGATCCCGAGCAAAAGCCGGTTTATCGCAAGAGTCTTACCACGAGCGCCAACGGAACCGTCCACGACGAGCTTGCTCTCCCCTCGGGCGCGGCGCTCGGCAACTACTTCATCGAGATTCACGAGGGCGAAAGCTACATGAACGGCGGCTTCGAGGTGGAGGAGTACAAGAAGCCCGAATACGAAGTGCGAGTCTTGCCCGCAAAGCCGCGAGTTCTTCAGGGTGAGACGGTGCAGGCCGTCATCGATGCCCGTTACTACTTCGGCGAGCCGGTGAATGGGGCCAAGGTAAAGTACGCCGTTTACCGAAGCCGCTACTGGTATCCGCTCTGGTATGAGCCCGATGAGGACGCGCCGGCGCAGGGTGAAGGCGAGGACCGCGAAAACGATGGAGAGGGGAGCGAGCAGATCGCGCAAGGCGAGGGACAGCTCGATCCGGATGGCAAGCTGGCCATCGATGTAGAGACCACGATATCCGGGCACAGATTCGACCATGTTTACCGGATCGAGGCCCGCGTCGCCGACCAGGCGAAGCGGGAGATTTCGGGAACCGGTTGGGTGGTCGCCACCTATGGCAGCTTCCTGGTGAACGTGCGGCCGGACCGCTACTTCTACGAGCCGGCCAGCAAGGCCGCTCTCACGGTCGAGGCGCGGGACTACGACAACAAGCCCATACAGACCGGAGTTCACGTCGAACTGCTCAAGTGGAACTGGCGGGATTCGTCCAAGTCCGAGGTCAAGGCCCAGACCGATGTCACCACCGGCGCCGACGGTTCCGCGACGGCTGAGCTGAACATTCCGCCCGAAGGCGGTTCTTATCATGTTCGCGTCGCCGCTCGAACGCCGGAAGGCCGGGACGTGGAGCAGTCCAGCTATCTTTGGGTTTCCGGCAGGAGCGAAGCCGATTTCTTCGGCCCCGGGCGCAAGACCGTCACCATCGTGCCGGACAAGAAGAGCTACCGGCCGGGTGATACGGCCAAGCTGTTGATCGTCACCGGCAAGGCCGGAACGCCGGTGCTGGTCTCGGTGGAAGGCCGCGACCTTCGCAGCCGCCGGCTCATTCGATCGAAGGATGCGACCGCGGTTTTCGAAGTCCCGCTTTCGGTGGACGATGAGCCGGGCATCTTCGTGACCGCGCAGTTTGTCCGCAACGGCGAATTTTATCAAAGCGCGAGGCGTGTGAAAGTTCCGCCGGAAGAACACAAGCTGAGCGTGAAAGTCACCACGGACAAGCCGCAATACCTGCCCGGAGAGACGGCCGCTTACAGCATCGATGTGACGGGCCCGGATGGGGAGCCGGTGCCGCGCGCGGAACTGAGCCTCGGCGTGGTCGACGAGGCGATCTACGCCATCCGGCGCGACCGAACGCCGGACATTCTCAGCTTCTTTTTCGGAAACGAGTGGAACACCGTCTTCACCGAGAGCTCCCTCAACTACTACTTCAGCGGGGAGGCGGGCAAACGCCGCATGCAACTGGCCGGGCTCCGGCCGCCATCGAGGCTGGCCCAGTTGAAGCCGGAGCGGCTGGTGCAACCGAAGGTGCGCAAGGCGTTCCCGGACACAGCTTTTTGGGTGGCGGATATTACCACGGACGGCTCGGGCCGGGCGCGGGCGAAAGTGCCGTTCCCCGATTCACTCACGACGTGGCGCGCCACGGCGCGCGGCATCACCCGGGATAGCAAGGTCGGCAGCGCGACCCTTAAGACCATCGTGCGCAAGAATTTGATTCTGCGCCTGGCCGTTCCGCGCTTCTTTGTGCAAGGCGATGAGGTCATAATCTCGGCGATTGTCCACAACTATCTGGCGGGCGCGAAAACAGCGCGAGTGGCGCTGAATCTCACGGGGCTCGAAGTGCTCGAGGGGGCGGCCAAGGACGTGCAAATCCCCAGCCGCGGCGAAGTGAAAGTGGACTGGCGAGTCCGGGCAAAGGCAGTACGGAGCGCGACCGTGAGTGGGCAGGCTCTGACGGATGAAGAGTCGGACGCGCTCGAGCTCGAGCTTCCCGTGAATCCGCCGGGCGTGAAGCTCTCGCAGGCCAGGGGCGGGTCTCTGGCCGATACCGGTGCGGCGGCCTTTAGCTTGACGTTCCCGCCGCAAGTCGAACCGGGATCGCGATCCCTGTCGATCCGGATCTCTCCGTCGATTGCAGGCTCGCTGTTCGGAGCGCTCGAATACCTCACCTCCTATCCCTATGGTTGCGTCGAGCAAACCATGTCCAGTTTCCTGCCGAACATCATCGTGAAGAAGACGGTGCGCGACCTCGGATTGAAGGAGAATCTCGAAGAGGCGGCGCTGCAGGAAAAAATCCGCGCGGGTCTCGACCGGCTGTATAGCTTCCAGCATGAAGATGGAGGCTGGGGCTGGTGGGAAACCGACGAGAGCCATCCCTTCATGACGGCTTACGTTGTGAGCGGCCTTGCACAAGCGCGGTCCGCTGGCGTGGCAGTCAAGGATGACGCGGTCAGCAAGGGCGCGGCCTGGCTGCAAAAACGCTTCGCGAGGGACTCCAAGCTCGCCCCCGATCTCCGGGCCTACCTGGCCGGCGCGCTCGTCGCCGCCGGTCAAGCGAACCTGGGCGCACTGGGCCGGGTCTACGAGCAGCGCTCGGGACTTTCTCCATACGGGCTGGCGCTGCTGGGCCTGGCGCTCGAGGAAGCGAAGGACGGGCGCGCGGGCGGGATCGCGGATACGCTGGAGCGGAGCGCGAAGCAAGATGACCAGCAGGCGTGGTGGCCCGCTACACGAGACCAGATGCTCGACTTCTCGGCCGACGTCACGCCGGAAGCAACCGCCTACGCGGTCAAGTTCCTGTCCCATCAGCGGCGCGACAGCGCTTTGCTGCCCAAGGCCGCTCTCTGGCTGATGAATCATCGCAACGAGGGCTACTGGTGGTGTTCCACGAAGCAGACCGCCATGGTGATCTACGGCCTGAGCGATTGGCTGAAGGCCTCGGGCGAGCTCCACCCGGACCTGGCGGCGACGGTTTATGTGAACGATCAGGCCGTGATGACGCGCAAGTTCGAGCAGGCCACCGCCATCAGCGCGCCGGAGTTGACGCTGGACGAGACAAAACTCCAGGCCGGCGAGAACCGCATCCGCGTCACCAGCTCCGGACAGGGCAGGCTGTATTACTCGGCGCGAGCCGAGTATTTCTCTACGGAAGAGAAGCTGCAGAAGACGGGCAGCGTCTCGCTGAACGTTCTTCGCGATTACTTCCAGTTGAAGCCGACCAAACAGGGCGAGCGGATTGTTTACGACACCGTTCCCCTGGACGGGCCGGTTTCCTCGGGCGACGTCATCGCGGTCCGGCTCACCGTGACCGGTTCGGATTGGAGATATCTGCTGGTCGAAGACCCGATCCCGTCCGGCACGGAGTTTATCGAGCGCGACAATCTGTACGAGCTCAAGAGCCGGCCGCCCTGGTGGCAATACTGGTTCACGCGCCGCGAGCTTCACGATGACCGCATGGCGATCTTCCAGACTTACTTCCAGCAAGGGCAGGGGCAGTATTTCTATCTGCTCAAGGTGGTCAATCCCGGCGTGTTCAAAGTGAGCCCGGCCCGCGTGCAGCCGATGTACCAGCCGGAATTCCTCTCGACGACGGAAAGCCGGCGCCTGGAGGTAAAGTGAGCCGTGAAGTGAGCCTGAAATGACCCGGGCCACGCGTACGCTTTGCCTGTTCCACCTGGCGGGAAACGCCTTGCTGCTGTGGCTTGGCTATTACTGGCTGGGCGTCGGCGAATCCAGCACGGCGCGGCTCGCCTGGAGCGCTCTGGTGGCGCTGGCCCTCGGGTGCCTGACACTGTGGCTGCACGGCGCAGCCTTTGCGTACTTCCGCGCGAGCGATCGGTCGAGCCTGACGACCGCGCTGCGGACCGCTCTGCGGAGCTTGCCTCCGCTCGTCGTGCTCGGGATCGCCGCGTTGGGCATTTACCTGCTTCTGGCCTGGTGGCGCGATTATAGCTCGCAGCCCGCGTTCAAGATTGCGTCGTACCTGACGCTGAAGCTCCGGAAGCCGCTGAAGCCCGCCGCCGTCTGGAGCGCCTTCAATGTTGTCCTGTGGCTGGTGCGTTGGGTGGCGCTGCCGGTAATCCTGCTGCCTCTGGCCGCCGAAGTGGCAGGCAGAGGCTGGTCCGGTTTCCGGGGCGAAGCCTGGAAGCTGAGCAATCGCAAGCTCTACTGGGTCGGAGCGCCCTTGCTTCTGCTGTGTGCCTTGTGGGTTCCCTTCCGGCTGATCCTGTGGGCGCCGCGAGTGAGCGGCTTTGGGATGGAAATGACCAGCTTTCTGATCCGCCAGGCGGTCGCCTATCTGCTCTTCGTGGGGGCCTGGCTGCTGCTCGAGTTTCTCAGCTCCGGCGGCAGGCCGCTCCTCAGCCAGGTCAAGACCGCGGACTCTCCATAGCGATCGACCAAAGCTGCTACCTGGCGTGTTGCGTCTCGATAGGCATGGCGCGCCCGGCCGGCGTCCGCTGTCTGGCGGAGGCCGGTGTCGTCGGGGTTTCGCGCGGGGGCGCGCGCCGCCTGTTCGGGGCGCTCCAGAAATCCAACCAGCCCTTCCCGAAACCAAACGGGCAAGCCGGATGTCGCCCCGCTTTCCACCATGACGTGAAGCAACTCGTGACGAAGAGTTTGTTCCAGAGCGCCCCGGCTGGCGAACACCGTCACCGGCTGCAGGTGAATCCGCAAGCCCGTGGTGTGCGCGGCCACCCAGCCCGGCTCGCTGGTGGCGTTCCGAAAGGTTTCTACGTCCGGGTACACCCGAATCTCGACGTTTCTCGGCAGGGGCAGGCTCGCTTGCCGGGCTAGGCTCCGGCCGAGCCTCTCGGCTTGCGCCAGCACCGTGCGGTCTTGATCCGGCTGCGTGGTCATCAGGACGATGGATTCGCCGCCCAGCCGCACCCAGTTCAAACCGCGCCCCGTGAGCCCGACCAGCGTTCCGCGGTAGTAGAACGCCAGGATCTCGCGATAGGAGTGGCCCTCCGATCCCAGTTGGTCGGCGCCGCGCTGGCACAACCCGGCGCCGTGCCCCGCCCCGGAGCCGTAAAAGGCAAAGCGGCGATCCGCGGACGACACCTCATAACGATCACTGCGCAGGGTGTTCCAGCCCAGGCTGCGCCCGAGGGCAAACCGGAACGAGCTGGCGCTGACGGCAATCGATTCTCCGCTGCCGTAGAGTGCGAGAGTCCGGGCTCGGCCGGAATCCGTCCGCTGCGAGATGGCGATTCGCTCGACCCTCGGCGGGGCGCGCAGGCCGGATTGGCGTAGCGCGGCGGCGACCTCTGGCGGACTCGCGGTCCATTGCCAGTCCGGCAGGGCCGGCCGCCGGCAATAGGGATCGTCCTGGCTCTTCAGGTAGGGCGCGCTCAGGTCGGGCCACACCGACCCGGCGTCCTCGGTTTTTCCGCCGCAATCCCGCGTGTAGCAAGCGAATGCGGGTTTCCCCTCAAACCAGAGCAGCTCGCCGGCTGTTTCTTCGGCGATTGATTCGAGGCGCGGGGTGACGGAGCGCAGGTCGACGCGCTGGCAATGCGTCGTGCCGCAGAGATCGAACCCTTCGGCGGAGTGCCGGCCGTGCAGCCGCACAGCGTAGGTGCGGGCGGCCACTGCCATGGCCTTCAGGCCCTCCTCCGACCGGAATACGCTGCTTTCACCCGCGAGCACGGCGGCCACGTACTTCTCGAGCGGTAGTGTAATGGTGCTGCCGCCATCGCCCTGGGTCAGGCGGACCTTGAATACGGGGCCGGCGACCGGGGGAGCCGCATAGAGCGCCGCACCGATCAGAAGTGCAAAGAGTGCGCGAATCAAAGCTGGCCTGCTAAATGCGCTTGGATGATCCGGCCGGCGATCGGGGCTGCGTCCGCGCCACCGGAACGGCCTTGTACGGCAACGGTCACTACGACCGCCGGGGACCTGCTGGGAGCGAAACCGGCGAACCAGGCAGCGTACGTGCCGGTGGCCGTTCTCACGCTCCCGGTTTTGCCGGCGATGCTCACGCCGCTGATGCGGGCGCGCTGCGCGGTCCCATACTCCACCGCGCCCTCCAGCCCCTCCAGAATCGGGGCCATTTCCGGTCGAGTGGCGCCCGAGGCGAGCCGATGGTAAGCCAGGAGAAGCTCGAGAGGCGTCGTAACTACCTGGCCTTCGCCCAGCGCTTGCAACTGGTGGGCCTCCACCGTAGCGGCGGGCTGAACCTCACCCACCACTTCGGCCTCACCAAGCAACCCGGTGCGGGATGAGAAACCCGCGGCCGCCAGGCGGCGCGCCAGCTCTCCAGGCTCGAACCGCTGCGCAAAATGCGCCACGAAGCAGTTGCAGGAGTAGGCAATCGCCGTCCGAACGTCCATCGGGACGCCGATCGGCGGATGCGAGCATGCGAAAGACCGGCCGCCCACCGTGAGCTGGCCCGAGCAGGGAAACTGTTCGCGGGCGGTGAGTTTCCCGGCTTGGATCAGCGCCAACAGGCTGAACGGCTTCAGCGTGGATCCCGGTGGAACGAGCCACCCGCGGGCCAGATCAGGACCGTGGAGCGCAACCAGCCGGCGGGTCCGGAAATCGAGCAGCAGAGCCGTCCCGCGCGACGCCTCAAAGAAGCGATCCAGACTCGCGCCGGCCCCGGCAAGCGCCTCTGCCCCGGCGCCGAGCAGCCCGGCGAGAACCGTCCTGCGCAGCATCAACACCGGAGGCTTATCTACCCTTTCGTTTTCGGCGGGACGTAATCGGGCGGCAGCGCGGCGCCTTCCCCGAAAAAGTAATCGTCCATCTGCTTGATCACGATCTCCTGCGCCTCCGGCGTCGCCAGGTTCAGCCGGTACTCATTCATGATCATCTTCAGATGCTCTTTCCACAGGCCCCAGGCGTCGCGGGAAACGCTGTCGTAAATGCGCTGGCCGAGCTCGTTGTCAAAGGGAACCTCGTCGAGGCCGGGCAGCTCCTTCTGAAATTTCACGCAGAAGACCGTTCGCTTCGCCGGTTTGTCCGGCCTCGTTGGTGTCGGAGGCGCTCCACAGCTCATGGCTTCTCCTTCTGAAACTTGCGAGAATGATATTATCTCACGCTTAATACCGATCGGAAGAGATGCCTACCAACCAACTGATCCACGAAACCAGCCCTTATCTGCTGCAGCACGCCCAGAACCCCGTGAACTGGTATCCCTGGGGACCCGAAGCCCTCGCTCGCGCCCGCCAGGAAAACAAGCTCATCTTTTTGAGCATTGGTTATGCCGCCTGCCATTGGTGCCACGTCATGGAGCACGAGAGCTTCGAGAACGAAGAGGTGGCCGGGATTCTCAACGGCAACTTCATCTCCATCAAGGTGGACCGCGAGGAGCGCCCGGACCTCGACGAGATCTACATGACCGCCACCATGCTCTACTCCGGCGGCCACGGCGGCTGGCCCATGAGCGTGTGGCTCACGCCCGATCTGAAGCCCGTCTTCGCCGGCACTTATTTCCCGCCGGAGAACTCCTACGGCCGCCCCGGCTTCAAGGCCCTCCTGCAGGCGATCTCCCAAGGCTGGAGCGAACGGCCGCAGGAGCTCGCCGAGCAGGCCGAAAAGATCGTCGGCGCCATCGCATCGATGCAAGCCGTCGAGAAAGCCGACCTGCTTACAACCGAGCGCATCGCGCACCTGTCGCGCCAACTGGCCGAAGCCTACGACCCCGAATATGGCGGCCTCGCCAGCGGCGGCACGAACAAATTCCCCCCCAGCATGTCCATGGACCTGCTGCTGCGCGAGTACCGCAAATCCGGCGACCGCCTCCTGCTAGGCGCCGTCGAGACGACCCTCGAGCGCATGGCCAACGGCGGCATCTACGATCACTTGGGCGGCGGCATCCACCGCTACTCCACCGATCGCCGCTGGCTGGTCCCCCACTTCGAGAAGATGCTCTACGACCAGGCCCTGGTCAGCTCGATTTATCTCGACGGCTACCAGGCGACGGGCCGCGCCCTGTTCGCCGACCGCGCCCGCGGCATCCTCGACTACGTCCTCCGCGACCTCGCCAGCCCGGAAGGCGCTTTCTATTCGAGCGAGGATGCCGATAGCGAGGGCCTGGAAGGCAAGTTCTACATCTGGACGCTCGATCAGGTGAAGGAGATCCTCGGCGAGGAAGACGCCGCTCTATTCGCCTCCCACTACGACGTGACCGAGTGGGGCAACTGGGAGCATCCCGGCGACGCCCACGTTCCCGCCGGCCCGAAGAACATCCTCCAGGTGTCGCGTCCCATCGAGACCATCGCCAAGCTGAACGATCTCGACGGCGCCGAGCTGGAGGTCCGCTTCGCCGCTCTTGGCCGCAAAATGCTCGAAGCCCGCTCCCGGCGCGTCCGCCCCGGCCTCGACGACAAGATCCTCACCGGCTGGAATGGCCTGATCATCGCGGCCCTGGCCAAGGCGGCCGCCGTTCTGGACGACGCCCGCTACGGAGCCGCCGCCGCTCGCGCCGCCGGCTTCCTGCTCGACGCCTTGAGGCAGGACGACCGCCTCCTCGCCACCTACGGCAAAGGTCAAGCGCGCCTGAAGGCCTACATCACCGACTACGCCTTTCTCATCGAGGGCCTTCTGGGCCTCTACGAATGGTCCGCCGACTGGAAGTGGCTCGACCACGCCGCCCGGCTCACCGGCACGGCAATCGAATACTACTGGGACCGGGAGGATGGGGGCTTCTTCTTCACCGCCTCCGACCACGAGCAGTTGATCCACCGCAGCAAGGCCTCGACCGACAACGCCATCCCCTCCGGCAACTCGGTCATGCTGTCCAATCTCCAGCGCCTGGCCATCCTGCTGGGCCGCAACGACTTGCGCGACAGGGCAGCGGGCATTATCGGCCTCTTTGCCGGCGCCGCCGAGAAGCATCCCTTCGCCTACGACCGGATGCTGGCCGGCATTGAGGCGTGGCACGAAGGCTTCGCCGAAATCGCCGTTCTAGGTCCGAAAGCAGACCCCCAAACCCGCGAGATCGTCCGCACTGTCTACCGCGGTTACCTGCCCAACAAAATCGTAGTCCAGGCCGAGGGGCCCGACCCCCGCCTGCCCCTTCTGGCCGGCAAAGACCTGCTCGGCGGCCGCCCGACTGCCTACGTCTGCCGGAATTACGCCTGCCGCCAGCCGGTGACATCCTCCGAAGAGCTGGCCGGGCAGCTCGGCTTCACTGGCAAGACCATATATTCCTCATCCACGTAGGGTGGTAGCTCGGTGCTCCCCCGCCCACGCAATGAAAGCCTGCGTACGTCCTGATAGGTCTCGACTTGTCTTGGACACTTCCCTGACGCCGAAGCGAGCCGCATTCTTGTGGGGAGCGTTTGGGTCGTTTCTTCCTGAAGTACTTCGGCTTCACAAACTGATCAGCGATGGCAAGCCGACTAACGGCGAGGGTTGGGTAGTCTACAGTTTCATGTGGCTTTTGTTCGTGATCTGCGCTGGAATGTTTACCGTGGCCTGGAAACCAGAATCAGAGTTTAAAGCGATCTGGGTAGGGGCATCTTGGCCACTGTTATGTTAGTGGCCACCCTTGTGCAAGCTACGCCAGGAATTCCAAAGTAGCCCACTACCCGAATCCCCATGGCTTTTGGCTCTACGCCAATTTAGTACAATGGAGAACGAAGCCATCCGAGCGGGGGCAACCCCTGGACCCTCGGGAAGCGGCTTTAGCTGCGGCTGACGGCTGAAAGCTATCACGGAGACTGAATGCCCGACGAAGAGAAAACCAAGAAGGCCACCTATCTGGGAAGCGGGGCTTTTTCTTTTTCCAAGCCCAAGAGGAAAGCTGCCAAGCTGCGAAGGTCGCGGCTGAAGAAGCCGCAACGGGGAGCGCGGAAGTAGGCTCGGCGGCCTACCGGCCAATCCGGCGGACTATCGCCGCCAGCAAGCCCCATTGCAGGCTCAGGGCCAGGAAGAACCCAATCAACAGCGCGCCGCCTACTACCAGAATCTCCATACTAGTCTCTTTATCGGCCAAAACATCGGCAATCAGTAGACCAACGCGTAGCCCCTTGCACTACAACCATTTGCATATGTCTTTCGGCCGCAACGATGTACTATCTACCGCTTTTCGATGTACTTTTAACACCGTCCTGGTATGAAAGAGCGGAATCAGAGCGCGCGGCTGTACCGGGTGCGGGGGCTGGTGCAGGGGGTCGGGTTTCGATACTTCGTCCAGCGGGCGGCGCTCGAGTTGGGCTTGACCGGCTACGTCAAGAACCTCGATGATGGCCGGGTGGAAGTCTACGCCGTGGGGACCGAAGACCAGCTCTCCGAGCTTCAGAGCCGGCTCTGGAAAGGCCCCGCGTATTCGGACGTGCGGGGAGTGGACGAACAACAAGCGCCGGTGCGAAACTTGGCCTCGTTCCGGATCGAACCCGGCTGGTGATGCCCTATGACACAGCTCGATCTCAAGAAACTCATCCGCGAAGTGCCCGATTTCCCCAAACCCGGAATCCTGTTCTACGACATCACCACGCTCCTTAAAGATCCCCAGGGCCTGCACGTGCTGATCGACGAGCTGGCCGCCCACTATGAAAACAAGCGCCCCGACGTGGTCGTCGGCATCGAGGCCCGCGGCTTCGTCTTCGGCCCCGCCGTGGCCTTCCGCCTGGGCGCCGGCTTCGTCCCGGTGCGCAAGCCCAGGAAGCTCCCGGCCGCAACCGTGAGTGTCACCTACCAGCTCGAATACGGCACGGACGCCCTCGAAATCCACAAGGACTCCATCCAACCCGGTCAGACGGTGCTGATCTCCGACGACCTGCTCGCCACCGGCGGCACCGCCCAAGCCACCGTCAAGCTGGTCGAGATGCTCGGCGGCAAAGTGGCCGGCCTCGCCTTTGTCATCGAGCTGGAGTTCCTGAACGGCCGGGAGCGGCTCAATGGCTACGACGTCTTCTCGCTGCTAAAATACGCCCACTGATGCCCACCGTCCGCGTGCAGGCTCTGGCCAAGGTGAATCTCGGCCTGCGCATCCTCTACCGCCGCCCCGATCATTTCCACGAGCTGCGAACGGTCTTCCAGACCATCTCGCTGGCCGACCGGATCGAGCTCGATTACCGGCGCCAAGCCGGCGGCCCTGGGGGTCGTTCGGTGGAGCTCTCGTGCAACCGCCCCGATCTAGCCGGCCCCGACAACCTGGCTGCCCGAGCCGCCCTCCGCCTCCTCGAAGCCACTGGCTCTAAGGGCCGAGTCCGCATCCAACTCGACAAGATCATCCCCGCCGGCGCCGGCCTCGGCGGTGGCTCGAGCGACGCCGGCGCGGTGTTGCTGGCTCTAGCGTCCCGGCTGCGCCCGGCGCCTCCCTTCGATCTCCTTCTGCGTCTGGCTGCCGAGCTCGGCAGCGACGTCCCGTTCTTCCTCCTAGGCGGCCGCGCCCTAGGGGTCGGCCGCGGAACGGAGATTTACCCGCTGCCCGATACCCCGGCCCGCTGGCTGCTCGTGGCCGCCCCGCCCATCCACGTCTCCACCGCCGAAGCCTACCGCCAACTCAGCCCCACCGTGCCGGTCTTGCCGGAGCCGCCACCTTCGGGTTCGACCGGTGTTCCGCGGCGGGGGCGCCATGCGGGCCTTGCCGCGCCATCTCCGGTTTCATCTCCGGTTTCCAATTTGACAACCACCTCCTGGGAAGATAAGATAGATCGTTTCTGCTCAAGTGTTTGTGTGCCTGAGTGGGGGCCCGGGCTGGAGAACGACTTCGAGCCCGTCGTTTTCCGGATGCACCCGGAACTGGAAAAACTGAAAGCGCTCCTGAAACGCGGGGGTGCGTTTCCCGCCCTGTTGTGTGGTAGTGGTTCTGCTGTCTTCGGCCTGTTTGCCGATCGCCGGCAGGCACTTCGCGCTCGCGATTCTCTCGATTTGGAAGACGGTCGCTGCTTTGTGATACAGACGGTGAGTCGGACCGGCTATCGCGCCCGCTGGCGGAAGTGGTTGAGCGAGGTTTAGCGGGCGGGGCGCATATGCCGGCCACCCCTGTTGTTCGCGTCATGCAACAAGACCGGTTGAAGGTATTCTCGGGAAGGGCCAACCCCGAGCTGGCGCAGGAGATTTGCAAGCATCTGGGCGTGCCCCAGGCCAAGGCTTCCGTCGAGAGGTTCTCCGACGGGGAGATCTACCTCCAGATTCTGGAGAACGTGCGCGGGGCGGACGTGTTCGTCGTCCAGCCGACCTGCACCCCGGTCGACCAGAACCTGCTCGAGCTGCTGTTGATGATGGATGCCCTCAGTCGCGCTTCCGCCAAGCGGATCACCGCCGTGCTGCCCTACTACGGCTACGCCCGGCAGGACCGCAAAGACAAGCCGCGCGTCCCCATCTCGGCCAAGCTTGTGGCCAGCCTGCTAGTGACCGCCGGCGCCGACCGCATCCTGACGCTCGATCTGCACGCGGCCCAGATCCAAGGGTTTTTCGACATACCTGTCGATCACCTCTACGCCACGCCGGTCATGATCGAACACTTTCGCGAGCTCGATCTGCCCAAACTGACCGTGGTCTCGCCCGACGCCGGCGGCGTGGAGCGCGCCCGGGCATTCGCCAAGCGCCTGAAGGCGCCATTGGCGATCATCGATAAGCGCCGCGAGGACGCGAACGTGGCCGAGGTGATGCACATCATCGGGCGGGTGCGCGAGCGCACTTGCCTGATCGTGGACGACATCGTGGATACGGCGGGCACACTGGTCAAGGCCGGCGAGGCGCTTCTCGAGCACGGCGCCCTGGGCGTCTACTCCTGCTGCACCCACGCCGTGCTGTCCGGCCCGGCCATGGAGCGTATCACCAAGTCGGCCCTGAAGGAGATCGTGGTGAGCGACTCGATTCCGCTCGCGCCGGAAGCCCGCCAGTGCGGCCGCATCCGGCAGTTGAGCGTCGCGCGCTTGCTGGCCGGCGCCATCCAGTCGATCTACGAAGAGACGTCGATCAGCCGGATGTTCGTATGAAAAGCGAATGGAACCACAGATGAACACAGATCGGTCCATCTGTGTTTATCTGTGTTCATCTGTGGTTCCAGTTTTTTGGGAGGTTTGTTTTGATTAAAGATATTACCGTCGAGGCCTCGCTGCGGGAGGCGCGGGGCAAGAATGAAGCCCGCCGCCTGCGCGCCAGGGGCCAGATCCCGGCCGTGCTGTACGGCGGCGGCGGGGAGTCGGTGCCGGTCAGTCTGAACACCAAGCAGATCACCCAGATCCTGCGCTCCGCCGCCGGGCACAACACCATCCTCCACGTCGCGATCGCCGGCGGCCCGGGCGAAGCGGCCATGCTGGTGGATTGGCAGCTTGACCCCATACGCGAGACCATCCTGCATACCGACCTGCAGCGCATCGACCTGACCAAGCACCTGAAGGTCAAGGTCCCGATCGCCACCCACGGCGACCCCAAGGGCGTCAAGACCCAGGGCGGTCTGCTCGAAGTGGTGACCCGCGAGGTCGAGATCGACTGCCTTCCCACCGACATCCCCGACCACATCGTGATAGACGTGAGTGAGCTGGCCCTGGGCGAAGCCATCCGCGTCAAGGACCTCGTCGCGGCGGGCCAATACCGCGTGACCAGCGATCCGGAGAAGATTCTGGCCCACGTGATCATGCTCAAGCACGAGGAGGTCAAGCCGGCTGAGGCCGCCGTCGAGGGTGAAGCCGCCGCCGCTGCTCCCGCCGAGCCGGAAGTGATCAAGAAGGGCAAGCAGCTTGAGGAAGGCGAGGCCGCCGAAGCCCCCAAGGAAGGCAAGAAGGAAGGGAAGGAGCCCAAGGGGAAGAAGTAGATGCGTCGAGGAGTCAGAGGTCAGAAGTCAGGAGTCAGAAGCCGGCGCGCCGCCGGAGGCATTCTGGCTCCTGATTTCTGACTTCTGGATTGTTCGTGTTCCTGATCGTGGGTCTCGGCAACCCCGGTCCCGAGTACGCGAACACGCCCCACAACCTGGGGTTCCTGACCGTGGATCGGCTCGCCGAGATCTGCGGCGTGACCGTGCGGCGGCCGGAATGCCAGTCGCTGGTCGCCTTGGGAGGCCTCGAGAACCGGGAAGTGCTGCTGGCCAAGCCGCAGTCGTACATGAATCTGAGCGGCGGGCCAGTGCAGGCCCTGCTGGCGAGATTTGAGCTGACGCCGGCGGACCTGGTGCTGATCTACGACGAGCTGAACTTGCCCTGGAAGAGCCTGCGCATTCGCCTGCGCGGCTCGGCCGGCGGCCACCACGGCGTCGAGTCGGTAATCGCCGCACTGGCGACGAACGAGTTTACGCGGGTGAGGCTGGGCATCGGCCCGGACCATCCGCTGGAAGATGCGACCGGGTTCTTGCTGAGCCCGTTTCGCCGGTCGCAACAGAAGGACTTGGAGGAATTCGTCGGCCTCGCGGCCGACGCCGTTCGCTCCATACTTGCCGAAGGCGCCGCTAAGGCCATGACGAGATATAATCGTCGCGCCGGAGGCCAAAACATCGAGGAGAAATGAGGATCTACGAGATTTTGTTCATAGTCCGGCCCGACGTTCCCGAAGAGGAGATGGACGGCATCATCGAGCCGCTGAAGGGCGTGGTCACCGCCTCCGGCGGCGCCGTCGACAAGGTCGACAAGTGGGGCAAGCGCAAGCTGGCCTACCGGGTGCGGAGGTATCGCGAGGGCTATTACATCCTGCTCCAGTTCTCGACCGAAAAGCCCGCCGATATGGTCAAAGAGCTGGAGCGCCGGCTGCGCGTCAGCGACACGGTGATCAAGTTCTTGACCGTCCGCATTGACGAAGATCTCAAGCGTCTCGAGAAGCTCAAGAAGAAGCGCGAGAAGCGGGCCGTTCGCAAGCCGCCGTCCGCCGCCGCCGAAACGCCGGTGCCGAGTCCTGCTCCCGCGCCCCCTCCAGCGCCGGCGCCGGCGGAAGCCGCACCGAAAGCGTAAGGCTCAGGAATAGGAGTCCATCATGGCAGAAGAAAGAAAGCGATCTTTTGGCGGACCGCGGCCCGGCGGCGATAAGGGCGGAGGTCCCGGGGGTCCTTCCGGCCCCGGCGGCAAGAAGCAGTATTTCCGGCGCAAGAAGGTCTGTCGTTTCTGCACCGAGAAGATCGACAACATCAACTACAAGGACGTGAAATTGATCGGCAGCTTCGTCGCCGAGCGGGGCCGCATTATCCCCCGCCGCATTTCCGGCGTCTGCACGCCCCATCAACGGCAACTGGGCGAGGCCATAAAAAAGGCCCGCAACATCGCGCTGCTCCCCTTCGCGGCGGAGATCTAGGGAATCAGCCACAGAGACACAGAGGCACAGAGAAATCCGAACCGATTTTTTTCTCTGGACCTCTGTGGCCAGGAGAATGGAAGAATGGAAGTCATCCTCAAAACCGAAGTTCCCCAACTTGGCGGCCGCGGCGATGTGGTCAAGGTCGCCGATGGCTACGCCCGCAATTATCTGTTGCCCCGCAAGCTGGCCATCGCGGCCACGCAGGGCAACAAGAAAGTCATCGACGAGATGAAGGCGGCCGCCCTGCGCCGCGAGGCTACGCTGAAGAGCGACGCCGAGCAGCTTGCAGGGTTGATGAAGGACCTCACCGTCACGGTCGCCGAGAAGGCCGGCGAAAACGACCAGCTTTTCGGCTCGGTCACATCCAAGACCATCGCCGAAGAGCTCGCCAAGCAGGGCTACAACATCGACCGGCACAAGATCGAGATCGGCCAGCCCATCCGGATGCTGGGCGAGCACCAGGTGACCTTGAACCTCCACCGGGGCGTCGCGACGCCCATCAGGGTGATCGTCACCAAGGCCGAGTAGAGCCGGTGGCCCTCTCGCTTCAAGACCAAACGGCCATCGTGACCGGGGCGGCCGAGGGTATCGGCCAGGCCACGGCCGCCCGGCTTGCCCGCGCCGGCGCCACCGTCGCCCTCGCCGATCGCAACGAGTCGGGCGCCGTCGCCGCGGCCCACGAGATCGGCCGCGGCGCCTTCGGGCTTGCGGTCGACACCGCCGACCGCGCCTCGGCCGAGCGTCTCATCCACGCCGTGATCGAGCGCACCGGCCGCATCGACGTGCTCGTCAACAACGCCGGCATCGGCGGCCGCGCCGCCCCCCTCTGGGAGCAGACCGACGAAGATTGGGGCCGCGTCCTGGCCGTCAACCTCACCGGCGTGTTCTATTGCTGCCGCGCCGTCATCAGCCACATGCGCGAGCGACGTTACGGCCGCATCGTCAACGTCGCCTCCGTCGCCGGCAAAGAAGGCAATCCCAACATGACCGCCTATTCGGCTTCCAAGGCCGGCGTGATCGCCTTCACCAAATCCCTGGCCAAGGAAGTGGCCACCGACGGCATTTGCGTCAACGCCGTCTCCCCCGCCGTGATCCGCACCCGCATCCTCGACCAGTTGACCCCCGCCCAGGTCGATTACATGCTCGAGCGCATACCGATGCGCCGCACCGGCACGGTCGAGGAGGTCGCCGCCGTCATTCATTTCCTGGCCAGCCCCGACGCCTCCTTCGTCACCGCCCAGTGCTATGACGTCAGCGGCGGCCGCGCCACTTATTAGCTAGACGCGCTTCGAGATCCAGGCCCGCTTGCGAGCTCGTGCTACGCTGGAATTAGCAGGGGTCAGCGCCGTGAGGAACCGCGTCCGGATTACGACGCCCTTTCCGTCGATTGAACAAACGGCGCGAACGCTTGGTGTATCCCAGCGCCGCGCCCGGCAATTGTCCAAGCTGGCCGAGGAAACTCTGGCCGCACTCGAAGCCCGGGCAGCCAAGTCGTCGGGAGTCTCGCTCCACGGCCTGGTGAAGGGCGTCAGCAGCCGCATGCCCGCTAAGAAGGTCCCGAAGGTCCGGGCGCCCAGGGCCGCCCGTGCTCGCCGATGAAACGGCGGCTCTCCAGCCCGGCTATCGAACCCAACAGCGCCTTCCTCAATGTTCCCTACGACGATGGTTACGAAGACCTCTACCTGGCGTTCCTGGCCGGGCTCACCGCTTTCGGTCTCACCGCCCGGACCACCCTGGAGATCCCCGGCGGCGAGAGGCGCCTCGATCGCATCTTCGAGCTGATCGCCGCTTGCCGCTATTCCTTCCACGACCTTTCGCGAGTCGAGCGCGACCCCGCGCCCCCGCCTACGCCGCGATTCAACATGCCTTTCGAGCTGGGCCTGGCGGTGGCCTGGCAAGGAATGAGCCGCCGCCGCGAACACACCTGGTTTGTGTTCGAATCCGTGAACCACCGCCTGCAAAAATCCTTGAGCGACCTGGACGGCACCGATCCCTACATTCACGACGGCACGGTCGACGGACTCTTCCGCGAGCTGAGCAACGCCCTGGTGAGAAGCCGCCGCCAGCCGAGCGTCCGCCGGATGTCCACCATCTATCAGGTTATCCGGAGCGACGCCCCCAAAATCAAGAGAGACGCCGGCGCCAAATCGCTCTTCGAAGCCCGCGTCTTCAAAGAGCTGGTCGTGTTAGCTCGCCTCGCAGGGTGACAATCAGGAACGGGTTGCCGAGGGCTGATGGCTGATGGCCCGCTTGGCCCGCGCCAGATAGAAGGTTCGACACCCGGGACGGATCAGCGGATCGCCGCGAAAGAAGGGCGTCGCATCCCAGGAACGGATCCGATCGAAACCGGCCGAGCGCAAGCAGCGGCGGATTTCGGCTGGAGTCCAGCACACTTCTTCGATGCGCTCCCGAAATCGTCGCCAGCAGCGCCCCTCACGAACGAACCACTCGGCGATGGTCCAGCCCCTGTCCCGGCCGGAGTCGTAGCCGCCGTGCAGGACGAGCCCCAAGCCGGGCCGTTCCACCCACCACGTGCCCGGCCATATTTTCTGGAACGCCATCCGGTTGTTGACGTCGAACCAGAAATAGCCGCCCGGCCGCAGCGCCCGCGCCACCGCTCGCGCCACGAGGGCCAGATCGGCCTTGCGCGGGACATGATTGATGGCGTTGAACTCGCAAATCACCAGGTCGACCGGTTGCGGCAGGCGGAAGGATCGCATGTCGGCGCGAAGAACGCGAACGGGCACGCCCGCGCGAAGAGCTTTCTCGCGGGCCAGGCGGCACATGATCGGAGAAAGATCCACCGCGAAAACTTTGGCGCCTCCGCGCGCCAGATCCACCGCCGTCGTGCCCGTGCCACAGGCTAAGTCGCAAGCCGAGCCCAGCTCGGGCAGGACTTTACGGAGCAAGAGCCGGCGGGCCTCGTCAAACCAACGCCGGTGAAACGTAAAGAATAGGTCGTAATGCCGCGCCAGCAACCGGTACTGTTGGCCTGCTCGAAGTTGGGCCATTGTTTCTAGTCTAGCTCTGGTGAGGCTCCGCCTCAGACCGACGAGGCGTGCTTCGCTGGGGGCTCAGGTTGAGCGGGGGCTTGGCGCGCGAGGTTCGGGACTGCCCGGCGCAATATCAGCCGGCCGGCGGCCGCGACTGTTCGAGCAGCCGCTGTAATTCTTGGCGCATCTGTTTGAGAGCATCCCGCGCTGCAGGCTCGTCGATGCGGTTCTTCCTCTCGTAGGGATCGGTCTTCAGGTCGTAGAGTTCATCCATCCCGGCAAGTTCCGTGTAATGGATGTACTTCCACCGTTCGGTCCGCACCGCCTGGTAACCCATATTCGAAACTCGCGGGAAGACCCGGTCCGAGAAATATTCGATCAGGAACGAGGTTCTCCACCCTTTCGTATCTCCCTTCAACAGCGGAACCAGAGAACGTCCTTGCATATTGCTTGGAGCCACGATTCCGGCCAATTCGAGCAGGGTCGGGGCGAGGTCGATATTCAGCGCGAGCGGATCCAGCCGGCTGCCGGGTTTGATCAGGCGTGGGTACCGGACGAGCAACGGGATGCGCGCTGATTCTTCGTACGCCAGACGCCGTTCGAAACTCAGCCCGTGCTCGCCGAAAAAATAGCCTTCATCGCTGGTAAAGACAAAGACGGTATTGTCCAACTGTCGCTTCTCGTCCAACGCCTGGAGCATCCGGCCCACGCCTTCGTCGACCGCCGCGAGCATCCGCAGCCGGTTGCGAATGGTCTCGTCGTCGGTTCCGGTGGCCGGGCCGAGCGGCGGCAGGCCGCCGATCTTGCGCTGGAGAGCCGGCTTACCCTCCGGCGCAGCTCTGGCGTTCGGCCGGCGGACGATGGGCCGGCCCGCGTAGAGCGACCGGTGCCGTTCGGCCGGCAGGAAGACGCCGCCGGTGGGATCGGAGACGCTGCCGTCCGCGTACTGGGTCAATTCCGGATGAACCGCTTTGTGAGCGAGGTAAAGCAAGAAAGGCTTTGTCCGCTCCCGCCGGAGGAACGCTACGGCGCGATCCGTGAGAATGTCCGTCATGTATCCCGGAACTTTCGCCGTCCGCCCGTCCGCGTTGATTTCCGGGTTGAGATACGAGCCTTGCCCTTTGAAGCTCACCCAATGATCGAACCCCGGGCGAGGCGCATCGTCGACCCCCATGTGCCACTTGCCGATGAAGGCGTTTTCGTACCCGGCGCGCTGGACGAGCTGCGGGAAGGTGTGGAGCTGATGGCTGAGGGCCGACCGGTCGGTGTTGTCGAGGATCCGGTGCGAGTGCGCGTATTGCCCGGTAAGAAAGCTGGCCCGGCTCGGCGAGCACAGCGGCGTGGTCACGAACGCGTTGCGGAAAATCACGCCTTCCTTCGCAATCCGGTCGATGTTGGGCGTGGCGGCGAACGGATGCCCCATACAGCCCAGCTCATCCCAGCGCAGATCGTCCAGGAGGACGAAGACGATGTTAGGACGGGCATCCGGGCCGGCTCCGGTTGCAACCCGCCTTCCGCTTACGAGCGGCGCCGCCAGCAGCCGGAACAACAGATCTCGTCGAGAGTGCATCGTGAACCACTCCGCCCCGGCATTATACTCCTCGCCGACTCGCCAGGCCGGCAGAGGCGAACAACGCGATCGCCGCGCACTCTCGTGCCCGCAATAGAGAGTTCGCGCGTAGCGGCTTTGTTATGATTGATTCCGAGCGCCGGCCACGGTGGCGATTGTGCTTGGTTCCCGGCTCCAGATCTGCTTTCTCCTTCCGCTGTTCCCGATACTCGCGGCGATGGCGCAAAACGCTCCCGGGGCGGACGAGGAAGTGGGCAGCAAGACCTGCAGCGGCTGCCACCCGGAAATCTACCGGAAGTATTCCGCCACCAGCATGTCCCGCAGCAGCGGGAAAGTGGGAGAGGGCCCGTTCCAGGAGACTTTCGACCGCGCCCGTTTCTCCGATCCCGCCTTGGGCGCGGAGTATCGTGTCTCGCTCTCGGCGGAAGGCTACCGCTTGGAATTCTCGCGGGAACCGGCAGGCGTTCGAGGCGAGCGGATCCTGGCATGGTTCATCGGATCCGGCAGAGTGGCCCGCAGCTACGCGTCCTCGCTCGATGGCTTCCTGTTTCAGGCCCCGGTTTCTTACTATACGGGCCGCGCGAATTGGGGCCCTTCTCCGGGTTTCGAGCAGCACTCGTTCATCAATCTCACGCGGGCGGTGGGCACGAAGTGCCTGCAGTGTCACGCCAGCCGGCTGCAGCCGGTCGCCGGCGCCGAGACCCGCTTCCGCGCCCCGCCCTTTCTCGAAGGAGGCGTCAGTTGCGAGCGATGCCACGGGCCGGGAAAGAACCACGTGGCGAAGGTAATGGCGGGGGATCGCAAGGGACTGAGCGGGATCATCAACCCCGCGAAGATCGAGCCGGCGCGGCGGGACAGCGTCTGTGCACAATGCCATTTGACAGGCGCCGCCAGGGTCCCCCGCGCCCGTGCGACACGCGCGGCTTACCGGCCCGGAGAATTGCTGTCGGATTATACGGCCTATTTCGTCTGGACCGGCGCCACGTCTTCCGCCCTGAGCGCGGCCAGCCACTTCGAAAAGCTCCAGCAGAGTGCCTGCAAGAAAGCGAGTGCAGACCGGCTTTGGTGCGGCTCCTGTCACGACCCGCACTCCGAGCCGGAGCCAGCAACGCGGGCGGATTTCTACCGAGCGCGCTGCCGGAAATGTCACGAGGTCGCGGCCTGTAAGGAGGCCCTGGCCACGCGCCGCAAGGCTGAGGACGATTGCATCAGGTGCCACATGCCGAAAGGTCAGGTCAGGGAGACCGAGCACGCTGTGTTCACGGATCACTCCATCCCGCGGCGCCAGCCCCATTCTGCCGGCTCCCCGGATTCCGGCCGGTCACTGGCGCCCTTCTGGAAGGGGCCAGTGGATGCCGAGCGCGATCTCGGCCTCGCCTACGCCACGGTGGCGGGCGGGGACGCTGCGTTGCGCCGGCGCGCCTTGGAGTTGTTGCGGAAAGCGGAGGCGCGGGATCCCGAGGACATAACTGTTCTTACCCAATTGGCCCAGTTCTATGAAGCGGCAGACCAGGAGGATCAAGCCATGGCCATGAGTGAGCGGATCGTACGTCTCGATCCATCGCAAGCGGCGGTAGCGGTCAACCTGGGAACCTACTATGTCCAACGGGGCCGCGCGCCGGAAGCGATGCGACTGTGGAAAGACGCGCTTTCGCGAAATCCGGGATTGACAGGCGCCAGGATCAACCTCGCAGTGGCGCAATATCGGGCCGGGGACGCGGCCGCCGCCGAGGCAACGCTGCTCCAGGCGCTGCATTATGATCCCGACCAGGATGCGGCACGGAAGCTCCTGGCGGAAATTCGGGCCGGGAGCAGATAGCCTTACCGCGTGGGATATCTGCCCAGGGCCTGAAGTAAGCGCCGTTCTTCGGTCCGCTCCGACGCATTCAGGCGCAGCAGGCGCGCTGTCACCACGCCCACCTCCGAGAGCGGATGAATGAGCTGGCCCTCGATCCGAAAATGATCGGCCCACCGATCCCGCCGAGGGTGAAACAGGCGCACCACACGACCGCCAATGTCCAGTGAGGCCACATCGCTTCCCTTGTGCCGGTTGCACAGCGCACAGGCGTATGCCAGGTTGTCCGCTGTCGACAGCCCCCCGTGTTTTCGGCTCACAATGTGGTCGACCTGGAGCGGGAATCCTACGTCTGCTTCACGGATGAGGCAGCACTCGCAACAGCCGCCCGCGGGCCTGGCCGCCTCGAGTCGGAGGGCTTCGCTGACATCATTGGCCACGGGAAAGGATCTGGCGGGCCCTGGCCTTGGCCATTCTCAGGATGTGCTCCAGCTCCATGCAGTGATCCAGTTCCGACCTCTCCTCGGGCGACAAACCTTGGCCCTTCTCGCGGTCGATTAACTCAGCGACTCTCCGCTGTGCCTCCATTGAAGGTTGAAACTGGACAACCGCCTCGGGCGTGGTGCCCGCAGCGATGAAGTCTATGATCTCGAAGTAGGCAGGGCTGGCTGCGTTCATTCTTTCCATTATACTGCCGAAGGGTCGATGCCGAAGAGATTCGCTCACGTGTTTTACGCTGTTTCCTGAGAAAGAGGCGGATCGCTTCGGAGGTGGAGAGGCCGATCTTCGAAAGGATCGCTTCGGTCGACCTCTTCAGGCGGGGGCCGACGCGCGCGTGGATCATCCGGGTTTTTCCTGGCATGAATTCGTCCTGGTCCGATTGTATCTCAATTGAGATACCGGCTGTCGATCTGGCCGGCGCCTGTGCGAGGCGCTTGCCGGAGGCCGGCGCGCCACCGAGCCGCGCGACAAGTAACGCTGGGATGTTAAGCCACCTGGGCGGCTACTTCGCAAATGTCTCGGTACTCGCCCTTTTCCAGGGCATCGATGGCCGCAACAACCATATCTGTGTGGGGTTGGACGCAGTCCAGGATGCTTCTTATTACTATCGCGCCGATCTTCCCGCCCGCAGGTGTCCGGTAGGCCCCCCAATGGTGAGCAATCGGAACTCCCCGTTTCGGGAGAGCGGTATGGCGCCGGCGCGGAAGCTCCTGGCGGAAATTCAGGCTGGGAACGCATACCCCCGGTAACGATGTAAAGGATCAAAAAGATCAAAAAGATCAAAAAGGGCCTTGACATCTCCCCGCGGATGGTTATACCATCGGCCCAACCAAGGTAATGTCTGTACCTAAGGGGGTACTGTGAATCGGCCAAGTCGCCTTTCCCTCGCCCAGGCTGCGAGAATCGCCCTGCTGGTTTTGTGCGCTGCGGTGTTTACCCTGCCGCTGCCCGCTCAAACGTTCTACGGATCAATGGTCGGCTCCGTCACCGACGCGTCCGGCGCCGCTGTGCCGGCTGCGGGCGTCACCCTCACCAACCTCGGCACGGGTGAGCGCCACGCCATACAGACCGACGGGTTTGGCAGCTACCAGTTCGTCAATCTCGTGCCCGGCCAGTACAAGGTCGAAGTGGAGAAGACCGGCTTCCGCCGTTTCGTCCGCGAGCCGATCACGGTCGAGGTGCAGAGCGCCGTCCGCATCGAGGTCGCCATGCAGGTTGGGGACGTGAACCAGGTGGTCGAAGTCACCTCGCAGACGCCGCTGCTGCAAACGGAAAGCGCGACTTTGGGCCAGGTGGTCGACGGCCGAAAAGTGCTCGAAGCGCCATTGAACGGGCGCAACATTTATAGCCTGGTCGCTCTGGTTCCGGGCGTCGTCCCCGGCGGGCAGTCGGGAATCACTCCCACCGGCACGAATCCCTTCGCCTGGGGCAATTATCAGATCGGCGGCGGACAGTCCAACGAGAGCGCCGCGTTCATCGACGGCGCCCCGGTCAATACGGCCTACGACAATCTGACGTCGTTGGTTCCGACGCAGGATGCGATTCAGGAGTTCCGGGTTCAGACCAACAATCTCGGCCCCGAGTTTGGCCGCCTGGCGGGCGGGGCGATCAACCTCACGACGAAATCCGGCACCAATGCCTTCCACGGCAGCGCTTACGAGTTCTTGCGCAACAAAGTTCTCAACGCCAACACGTTTTTCAACAACAAAGCCGGTATCGCCCGCCCGGCTTTCACGCAGAATCAATATGGAGTGAACGTCGGCGGCCCGGTCCAGAAGGACAAGACGTTTTTCTTCTTCGGCTACGAGGGCTTCAAACTCCGCCAGGGCCAGTCGTATGTTTACACCGTCCCCACGGATGCGCAACGCAGCGGCGACTTCTCCAACGTCCGCAACGGCAGCGGCGCGGTCATCCCGATCTACGATACGTTGACCACGTGCGGCCGGCTCGGCAACGCCGCCTGCGCGACCAACGCCAGCGGCGCTGAAGTCATTACGCGGACGCAATTTCCCGGCAACGTGATTCCCGCCAGCCGCATCGACCCCACCGCCAAGGTGATGGCCAATCTCTGGGGGCGCGCCGACACGGCCGGCACGCCGTTCACCGCCGTCAACAACTACACCGCCAACGCCAGCGTCGGCGGCCAAAACTACCAGTACAACGCACGCGTCGATCGCAACGTCTCCGACAAGCAGCGCGTTTTCATCCGCTACACCTACTGGAACAATCTCAACCTGGCCATCGATCCCTACAAGACGAAAACGTGCGTAGACAGGTGCACCGAGACGTTCAACACCAACCAGGGCGTGATCGCCGACACCTACTCCTTCTCGCCCACCACGATCGGCGATTTCCGCATTGCCTACCTGCGTTTCAGCTACGACCGGACTCCCCTCACCCTGGGATACGACTTGACCCAGCTCGGCTGGCCCGCCGCGCTGAACAACCAGGTCGCTTTCCGTGTGCAGCCGATCCCCCTAGTCACCGGCTATAACGGCGTCTTCAGCACCAGCGGCACCGGCAGCACCATCGTCGACCGCGATGACAGCTATTCCGCCGCCCCCAGTCTCACCAAGATCGCCGGCAAGCACACGCTCAAGTTCGGCGCCGAAATACGCCGCCTCACGCACAACTACTACCAGCAAAACAATCCTTCCGGCTCCTTCAACTTCGACTCGAACATGACGACGGCCAGTCCGTTCGCGCCTTCGGGTGGCGACGGCTTTGCTTCGTTCCTGCTGGGATTCGGCAGCGGTGGCGGCCTCACCATGAACTCTTTTGTCGCCGGCCAGATGATTTACCGCGCCTACTATGCGGGCGACCAATACCAGCTCAACTCGCGCCTCACGCTGAACTACGGCATTCGATTGGATCAGATGGGACCGTGGTCGGAACGATTCGATCGCCTGTCGGTGCTGATTCCGAACGCCGATAATCCGCTTGCCGCTGTCACGGGCCTGCCCCTCAAGGGCAAGTTCGGCCTTGTGAATTCGCCCGACCGGACGAGCCGCAACAACACGGACCTCCACAACCTTCCCGCTCCCCGTTTCGGCTTGGCCTATCGGGTCCTGAGCAAAACCGTCATTCGCACAGGCTACGGCATCTTCTGGATTCCAAACGAGGTCGCCAACACCGGCCCCCAAAGCGACCCCGTCAACGCCTACACGACACCATTTGTCGGAACTACCGATGGCTCGCTCACTCCGCTCAACCGTTTGAGCAATCCCTTCCCAACCGGGATCATCCCGGCGCCTGGCCACAACGCGAATTTCCAGCAGCTTTTCGTGGGCCAAGGTTTTTCCGCCTCACTCCCGCACGACCCCTCCGCGTATGCGCAGCAGTGGAACTTCGGTATCCAACACGAGTTGCCTGGCAGTGTCGCCGTCGAGCTGGACTACGCCGGTTCTAAAGGCACTCACCTCCCTGGCCCGGCCCAGCAACTCGATCAACTTCCCGATCAGTTTCTAAGCATGGGGGCGGCGCTGCAGCAGCAAGTGCCCAATCCGTTCTTCGGACTGGTCCAGGTTGGGACCTTGGCCAACCCTACAGTAGCTCGCGGACAGCTCCTGCGGCCGTTCCCGGAGTACAACGGGTATTCGGTTCTTTCGCCGATGGACCGCAATTCCATCTATCACTCGGCTCAGGTCAAGGTGGAGAAGCGGTTCAGCAAGGGTGGCTCGCTTTTGGGCTCTTACACCTGGGCGAAACTGATCAGCGACACGGACACGCTGACGGCGTGGCTGGAGCCGAACGGCGGCGCCAGCGTGCAGAACAGCAACAATCTCAAGCTGGAGCGCTCGCTCGTCAACTACGATGTGGCCCACCGGCTGGTGGTCAGCTACGCCCTGGATCTGCCCTTCGGCAAAGGCCAGCGATACCTCTCCGCACTGACGGGCCCCGCCGGCAAGATCGTTTATGGATGGGGCATCAACGGTGTCGCCACGTTCCAGTCCGGCACGCCGCTGCCCCTTACGGACGCGGTGAACCTGACCAACTCCTTCGGTGGCGGTTCGCGTCCGAACAGCACCGGACAGAGCGCTCAGTTGAGTGGCTCGGCGCAATCCCGGCTCAGTGGCTGGTTCAGCACATCGGCCTTCACCCTGCCGCCGGCCTTCACTTTCGGCAATCTGGCGCGCACCGTGCCGGACGTGCGAGGGCCCGGCATCAACAATTTCGACTTCGCGCTGTTCAAGAACACGCCCCTGGTGGGGGAACGCGTCGGGCTGCAGTTTCGAACGGAGATTTTCAACGTCTTTAACCGTGTTCAGTTCAATCCCCCGGGACTCTCCCTCGGCACTGCGCAATTCGGGGTGGTCAGCGGCCAGTACAACAACCCCCGCCTGATCCAGTTCGCGTTGCGCGTGTTGTTTTAATATGGACTGAATGCGGCGGTGCCTGATCCCGCTTTTCCTCGGCGTCGCGATTTTGGCCTTCGCGACGCCGGGTTTTGAATTGTTCCACCCTGCTGGCATCGATTTCACGCTTCGCAATTCCCCCACCGCCCAGAAGTACCTGATCGAAACGATGGGCGGCGGTGTTGCTCTGCTCGATTACAACAACGACGGCCTTCTCGACGTCTTTCTCGTGAATGGCGGGAAGCTGGGAGATCCGGTGAAGCTCCCCGCCAATTATTCGCGACGCGATCCGGCATTTTGGAACCGCCTCTACCGTCAGAACGCCGGCGGGACCTTCACCGACGTTACGGCCGCCGCGGGCCTGGCGGACGCCGGCAACAACTATGGGATGGGCGTGGCGGTGGGCGACTACAACAACGACGGTTTTCCTGACCTCTATGTGACCAACTACGGGCGGAATACGCTGTATCGCAACAACGGCGATGGAACGTTCACCGACGTGACGGCGGAAGCGGGAGTGGGAGTCGGCGGCTGGTCGGCATCGGCCGGATTCTTCGATTACGATAACGATGGACGCCTGGACCTGTTCGTGACGCGGTACCTCGATTGGGACATCAGCCGGAACATCCTGTGCGGAACGCCGTTCAACGCCTATTGCCGGCCGGACAAGTTCGGCCCGGTGACCAACGTGCTCCTCCATAATGAGGGCGGGCGGTTTCGCGACGTTAGCGCAACGTCCGGCATCGCCGTGGTGAAGGGCAAAGCGCTCGGGGTGGCGTTTAACGATTACGACGGCGATGGCTTCGCCGACATCTTCGTCGCCAATGACGGCATGGAACAGTTTCTGTTCCACAACAAGCGGAACGGCACGTTCGAAGAGCGGGCGCTGGAGGCCGGCGTGGCGCTTTCGGATGACGGCAAGCCGTTCGCGGGCATGGGCGTGGCCTTTGCCGACTACGACAACGACGGCCGGCCGGACATCGCGGTGACCAACCTTGCCCTGGACAAGTACGCGCTGTACCGGAACGAGGGCGGCGGGCAGTTCCGTTATGCAAGTCTGACGACCGGCCTCGCGGCCCAGACCGCTCGCAGCTCCGGATGGGGAGTGGGACTCTACGACTTCGATAACGACGGTTGGAAGGACCTGTTTGTGGCGCAGAGCCACGTGCTCGACAACGTGGAGAGGATCAATTCGGGACTGCGTTACCTGGAACCTCCCGCGCTCTTCCGCAATGTGGCGGGACGGTTCGAGAAGGTCGAGCTTCCGGAGATGCCGGGCGTGGCCGGACGGGGCGCGGCCTTTGGAGATCTGAACAATGATGGCTATGTGGACGTAGTGGTGTCGGTGCTGGGCGGCCATCCGTTGGTGTTTCTCAATCGTGGCGGCAAGAACCACTGGCTGACACTGAAGCTTGTGGGTGTCCAAAGCAATCGGGATGGATTAGGCGCCAGGGTGAGGGTGGGAAGCCAGTGGGCTTACGCGACGACGTCGGGCAGTTATCTCTCGGCGAGCGATGCGCGCGTGCATTTCGGCTTGGGTCGGGCCTTGCAGGCGACAGTGGAAATCCTCTGGCCCAGCGGAAAGAAACAGGTCCTCGAAAACGTGGCGGCCGATCGGATCGTGACGGTCAAGGAGACGCAGTGATTACGGCCGCGGCGCTGGTCCTGATATTGGCGTTGCAGGTATCGCCGGAGCTGACGCAGCATGTCAACGCCGGGCTAAAGGCCAAGAACGCCGGCGACCTGGATACCGCCATCCGCGAGTTCCAGCGCGTCGCAGAGATCGCCCCGGAGATGCCTGCGGCGCATGTCAACCTGGGCGCCGTCTACCTGGCGAAGAAAGATTACCGCGATGCGATTCCGCCGTTGCGAAGGGCGCTGGAACTGAATCCGGACCTGCCGGGCGCGCATGGCATGCTGGGAACAGCGTTGCTGGCGCTGGGTTACGCGTCGGAGTCGCTTCCGCATTTGGAGAAAGCCGGGGCCGACGACCTGTTGGGCGTGGCGTTGCTCGAGACGGGTCGAGTCCGCGAGGCGGTGGATAAGTTGGAAGCGGCGCTCGAGAAGCGGCCCGGCGACCCCGATCTGCTCTACTATCTGACCCAGGCGCATGGACGATTGTCCAAGCAGGTGTTTGACCGGCTGGTGGAGCTGAGTCCGGATTCGCCCCGCACGCGGCAACTGCTGGGGGAGGCGCATGCGGCAGCGGGAAACCGCGACGCAGCGGAGAAGGATTTTCGTGCCGCGCTCGCAATGCGGCCAGACTCGCGCGGCATCCATTATTCGCTGGGCGAGCTGTACCTCGGCTCGGGAGATTACCAGGGCGCCGAGCGGGAGTTCCGGGAAGAGGCCCGGTTGGCTCCCGGTTCCGCCGCCGCCGCGTGCAAGCTGGGATCTGTGCTCTTGAATCTCGGCCGGATTCCCGACGCGCTGGCAGAACTCAAGCGCGCCAATGCGCTCCAGCCGGACATGCCCGAAACATTGCTCGAATTGGGCAAAGCGACCGCCGCGTCGGGAGATCCTGCTGCGGCGGAGAAACTGCTGCGCCGGGTGACCGAGCAGGAGCAGGTGTCGAGCCTTGCCGAGTCCGCCCACTATCAACTGGCCCAGATTTACCGCACATTAGGGCGCCCCGCGGACGCCGACCGGGAGACGAAACTGTTTCAGAAGCTGCGCCAGGCGCGAAAGTGAGAACAGTCCGTAAAGTGATGAAACGGGTTTTGGCAGCGCGATAGTCGAGATCCGCCTTCCCAACCCAATCCCGCACCAGATCACGCAGAACCTCCTCAGGCGGCCTCATAAATCACCCGGCCGTATTTGTGGGCCGGATACGCAAGGCCGCCGAAGATGTTCTTCGACTCCTCGAAGTGCTCCGTGGCGATCACGAATACGTCGATCGGGAGCTGGAGATCGCCGAGCGACTCCGCGATCCGGTTCCTTTGCTCGCGGGTATCGGAGGGCGAGTGTTCCACCACCAGGATGTCGACGTCGCTGTCGCGGGTCATTTGGCCCATCGCGGCCGAACCGAACAGGATGATGCGGTCCGGCTTTGCGATGCTGAGTACGCGCCGACGATCTCCTGGGTAAGATGCTCGTCGATTCCCATCATCACACATGATACGCTACGCCGCCGCCGTTTAGCCTGCGTCTCGTCAGCGAGAACAGCGAGACGGACGGACCGGCTAACCAGAGCGGGCCGCTGGCGCCTGCGCCGGTTCTTGAAGAGCGGAAGGTGCCATAGGGAGTAGTTTCTTTCCGAGAGGTTACATGGCCCAGGAGGCGAAGAGCATCCTGTTCGAAAACCCAGCGCTCATGCGCCCGTGCGAGCTGCTGCATCACCACGGTCATCCGCGAGGTTTGGGCGGCGTAACTGAACGGCTTCCAGGGTCCGGGACCTGGCCGTCTCGGCGGCGCTCTTGATGGCCTCGGCGAGGAGATTGCCGGCGACGACCCCCTTGGCCGCACTCACGGCAGTGGTCTCGATGCCCGACAGCCCGGTGTTGACGCTCTTGATGGAGGCGTTGGCCTTGTCGGCGTTGCGTACACCACCGAGAGACTCGTTTCGGCGCGACTCCTGTCGTCATTTCCGCATCCTACATAGCGACCGGCTCCATGGCTGCAGTGGCTGCATCCACTGAAGATTGACACGTGGTCTGCACTCTGGTAGCCTCACGCCTTGAGGAGAGTAAATGCCGGTTGACCGTCTCGAAAAGGCACTCGCCAAGACCGAGGCTGACGCTGACGCCGCTCTGAAGGCAGCCACGGCCGCGGTCGGCGCATTAAAGAAGTTCCGTGCGGTCGTGCGCCTTGGTAATCTCCGAGAGTTGCGCAAGACAATTGAGGCGGCGGACAAGGCCACGACCACCTTGAGACAGCAATTCGTAAATGCCAAAGAAGGCTGGGATTTCGATGAAGACGCCTACTTGTCCAGCGGCGACTTTCAAAAGGAGCTTCTGGAAACTGCCCGACAAAGCGCTGTGAACATTTTTGAGCAGGACGAGCGTCTCTACTGCTACCCTCTGCTGATTCGGCTTTTACCTGGGGAACGGTCGATCCTGGTTGATAAGGCTAAAGAGAGGCGGCTGCGTCCTTCCGTATTGGTCGCCCACCTGAAGGAATTGCAAAACAAGCCGGTGCGATTCAAGGCGGAGGCGTTCCTGGAGTGCCTGTTCTCGGCCTACTCCCAGCTCGTCGCCGCCCGAGGTACGGATCTGCTCGGCACAGGGCACGTCATCAAACTCCGCGACGTTTATCGCCTGCTTACACTCTTGCCCGACCAGTCCAGGGAGTACCCTCTCCCGGAATTCGGGCGCGACGTCTACCTACTCCATGAGAGGGGGATCACCCGGACTAACGGCGGTCAGATCGTTAGCTTCCACGCGAGCACCGCAACAAGATCCCCCGGTGCCACGATCACTGTGATAACACAGGACGGCCGGGAGAAGAAGTACTACGGGATCTGCTTCACGCAGGCGTGATTTGGTAGGCTTTTGGAGTGTCTATGAAACCGCAGGACTGGTTGAGCATTGTCCGCCGGGAATACTTGCAAGAGTTCATCGGTCGCGGCGGGGCGGCCGTGAAATTCGTGGTGCCGGCGGAGGTGGCCGCTCACGCGCAATTGCGTAAGGAGCTAAGCATCGTAGCCGAGGAAGAGGGGTTCTTGTTCTCATTTGTCGATGCCGCCTCCACGAAGATCCACATGGTCGACAAGCTTTTTCACGCAGTTGCCCGGCAAGTCGATTGGGATGGCATGGCCCGTTCTCTCGTCACTCAGCTCTTCAGAGAAAACAGCTACTCTCTGCCGTCTGAACCCGATCAGTTCAATCTTCACCAGATAGCTTTGCTGAACAACCGTGAAGAGAACTTTCTCCGAAAGGAGTTTCAGACCTGGCTTGAGAAAAAGATTTATCAGGACTTTGAAATGAGCCAGGAGTTCCGGATTGCGATGATCCATTTGTGCCGAGACCAAGTAGAGCCAG
>JBGOUJ010000002.1:0-50326 GCA_041477005.1 Terriglobia bacterium
CTGGGAATGGCCGCCGAATTGAAAGTGGCGTCCTGGTTCACGACGTCGATCTGCAAGGTCCCGAAGAAGTACTTGCCCGCCCCGCAAGCGGTGCAACCTTCCGGAGCTCGCAGGCCATCTCCTTAGATACCCGTGAAATCCTGCAGATCTTTCGGAGCGAACTGGAAGCTTGAGCGCCTCCGATCACTGCGCGCGCGCCGCTGCCGCGATCGACTCGAGCGCCCGCTGGCAGCCGGCGCGGTCCACGTCGTGGTGTGTGACGATGCGCAACTGCCGGTCGTTGATCGGGTTGATCAGGACTCCGCCCTGCTTCAGCCGCTTGGAAAAATCACCCGCCGGCAGGCCGGTCCCCGAGACGTCGAACATTACGATGTTGGTCTGCACCTTGGCCAGATCCACTTGAATCCCCGGCAGCTTGCTCAGCCCTTCGGCGAGCCATCGCGCGTTGCAGTGGTCCTCGGCGAGCTTGGCCGGGTGCTTTTCGAGCGCGATCAGCCCGGCCGCCGCGAGCACTCCCGCCTGCCGCATCCCGCCGCCGAGCATCTTTCGCACCCGCACCGCCTCATTGATGAACTGGCGCGCTCCCACGACCATCGATCCTACCGGCGCGCCGAGTCCCTTGGAGAGACAAAACATCACCGAGTCGAACGGCGCCGCCAGCTCGCGCACCGGGCGGCCCAGGTAAGTGGCCGCGTTGAAAATCCGCGCTCCATCCAGGTGCACCTTCAGTCCCGCCTCGTGCGCCCGGGCGCAAATTTCGAGCATTACCTCTAGCGGATACACGGCGCCACCAGCCATGTTATGCGTGTTCTCGAGTGTCACCACCTGGCTGCGCGAGTAGTAATAAATGTCCGGCCGCAGCTTCTCGCGGATCTGCTCCCACCGCAGCAGCCCGTCGGCGGTCGGGATCGTCCGCGCCAGGCAGCCGGAGAACGCCGCCATCATCCCCATCTCGAAATTGAAGATGTGGCACCGCTCCTCGCAGATCACCTCCGCCCCCGGCTGGGTGTGCAGCTTGATGGCGATCTGGTTGCCCATCGTCCCGGATGGTACAAACAGCGCCGCCTCTTTGCCCAGGGTCGCCGCCGCCAGCTCTTCCAGCCGGTTGACGGTCGGGTCCTCACGATACACATCGTCGCCGACGTCGGCCTCGGCCATCGCCTGCCGCATCTCGGGCGTCGGCTTGGTCACCGTATCGCTGCGCAGATCCACTACGCCATCAGTCATAGGATAGTCGCCTCAAAGATCGTGGAACCGCAGATGAACGCGGTTCGAAATCTCTTCAATCGATGAACTCCTGGAAGACTAGGTTCGAAAGCAGCACTCCGCGATCGGTCAATCGCAGCCGGCTCCCTTCTCGAGCCAGCAGACCATCTTCTCCCAGCCGCCGGATCGGCTCGGCAAAGCGCCGCCACTCTTCCTCGTCCGGCTCGATCCCATCCAGCTTGCGCAGCCCCACAAAGAAATGCTCCTCCATCGCCTGCCGCGGGCTGACATCCTCGCTGTGCGCCACCGGCGAGACGCCCGCCCGGAATCGCTCGACGTATTCCCGAGGCGTCTCCACGTTCGACCAACGCCGCCGGCCGTCAAAGGAATGAGCATCGGCTCCAAAGCCCCGATACGGCTCCCGCCGCCAGTATTTCAAGTTGTGCGCCGACTCCTGTCCCGGCCGGGCGAAATTGGAGATCTCGTACCGCTCGATTCCGAGTTGCCGGAGCCACTCCGCGGCTTCGAGATAGAGGTCTGCGATTTGCTCCTCGCTCGGGACGGAGCCGGCGCCGTAACGGCCGCCGCCCTGGAGCAGTTCCCTGCCCAGCCGGCTGTCTTCATCCGCTTCGAGGATGTAGATCGAAACGTGCGGCGGACCGATCCGCTCGATCCAGGCCAGTGATTCCCGCCAGCTCTCTGCCGTCTGATGCGGCAGGCCGGCGATCAAGTCGACGTTGATTTTCGAGATCCCTTCCCGCCGCAATAGCCGGACCTCTTCTTGCACCTGCTGTGCCGAATGCTTTCGCCCCGTAGCGGCAATTTCGCGCGCCACAAACGATTGCACCCCCAGGCTCACGCGGTCGATCCCGAGCCCCCGCCACAAGGCGGCCCGCTCCGCGGTGACGGTTCCCGGCGCCGCCTCGATGGTCGACTCAGCCCAGGCCACCTGGGGCAGTCGCCGCAGGATTGGGCCCAGCTCCTCCGGCTCGAGCAGGCTGGGCGTGCCCCCGCCCAGATACAGCGTGTCCGGCGGCTGCGCCCACCGCTCGGCGGCGATCTCGGCATGGAGCGCCGCCAGGTAGTCCTGCACGAGATCGGCCGGAAACACCCCCGAGGCGAAATTGCAGTACGTACACTTCTGCGCGCAAAACGGAATCGAGATGTAGACGCCGCTAGACAATCTTCACCCACACTTCCCGGTGACGCGGCCCGTCGAATTCACAAAAGAAGACTCCCTGCCAGGTCCCCAGCGCCAGCCGCCCGTCCTCGATGATAACCGTTTGCGAGCAGCCCGTCAGCGTGGACTTGATGTGGGAATCCGAGTTGTGCTCGTAGTGCTTGTAGTCGCCCTTTTGCGGAACCAGCTTTTCGAGGGCCGCCAGGATGTCGCGCGCCACGTCCGGATCGTCGTGCTCGTTTATGGTGATCGCGGCGGTGGTGTGCGGAGCGAAAATACACGCCAGCCCGCTCTTCACGCCCGACCGCTCCACTGCCTTCTGCACCGCGGCCGTCACATCCACCATGACGTTCCGCGCGGCGGTGTCGACTTTGAATTTTTGCAGCATGATTTCTGTTATTCTATCGAAGGTAAGCTCTAACTGACTCTTTTCGGGACCCTCGGGCGTCAGAGAGGTTTGGCCACTGCCCACAAGCGCTATGCCCTGTAGCTGTATCCGGCACACCGATCTGCCGCACACCTCGAAGCTGTTCGCCGACCTCGTTTATCACTTCGACCGCGTCCGAGCCTTGTACCCTTATCCGCCCCTCGCCCCCGAATCCTTCACGGCCGCCGCCGAGCAGGTGCGCCTCGATAGCGCCCACCGCGTCCGGTTGGTGGAAGCTCTAGCCGAAGCGAACCGCGATGGCGGGGCGGCGGCGCTGGAAAGCCTGGACCGCCTGTCGCGACCCGAGACACTTGTCGTCGCCAGCGGCCAGCAGGTCGGCCTGTATTCCGGGCCCGTCTTCACGATTTACAAAGCGCTCACCGCCGCTCGCCTCGCCGCCGCTCTCAACGAGCGCGGTCTGCCGTCGGTGCCGGTCTTTTGGCTAGCGACCGAAGATCACGACCTTGACGAGGTGAGCCACGCCTGGGTGTTCGACGCCGCCGGCCGCCCGGTCCGGCTGCAGGCCGCCGCTTCGCCACAGCCGAATCAGCCCGTCGGCGAAGTCCGCTTGAACGACAATGCCGCCGGCGCCCTCCAGGCGGCCCTGGCCGGGCTGCCGTTGGGCGACGAGGTTAGCCGGCTCGCAGTCAAGGCTTACGCCAACGGCGTCACCTTTGCCTCCGGATTCAAGCAGCTTCTGACCCGCCTGCTCGCCCCCTACGGCATTCTGTTGCTCGATCCGCAGTCACCGGCGATGCGGCGCCTCGCCGCGCCGATCGTCAGCCGGGCGATTCGGGAAGCCCCCGAACTCACCGCCGCATTGCTGGCCCGAGGCAAGGAGCTGGAGAGCGCCGGGTATCACATCCAGGTCCACATGGAGGAGAAGACCTCCCTGTTTTTCCTGCTGGAGAACGGCCGCCGCACCGCGCTCCGCCGCTCCGGCGATTCCTACACGGCCAACGGCGTCGCCCATTCGAGCGCCGAGCTGCTGGCGCGGCTGGAGCGCAGCCCCGACGACTTCTCCCCCAACGCCCTGCTTCGCCCCATCGTCCAGGACCACCTGCTGCCGACCGTAGCCTATATCGGCGGCCCGGCCGAGTTGGCCTACCTGGCTCAGGCCGAGGTCCTTTATCGCCGCCTGCTAGGGCGGATGCCCGTGGCCGTGCCCCGAGCCGGCTTTACGATCCTGGATGCCCGGGCTGAGAAGCTTCTGGCGCGCTACGGGCTCACCGTCCAGGACGTTTTTGCCGGCGCACCGGCGGTCGAGCAGCGCATCGCCGCCAGCCTCATCCCGGCGGCTCTCCAAGAAACCTTCCACTCCAGTCACGGCCAGATCGAGAACAGCCTGGGCCGCCTCGATGCTCAGTTGCTGGCCTTCGATCCCACGCTGGCCGCCGCCCTCACCAAGTCCCGAAGGAAAATCGAATACCAGTTCTCCAAGGTTCAGGCCAAGACAGCGCGGGAGAGCCTCCGCCGCTCCGACCGCGCTCGCGCCGACGCCGCGTACCTCTCCGGCCTGATCTTCCCTGAAAAGACCCTTCAAGAAAGACTTTACTCCGTGCTTCCCTTCCTGGCCCGCCACGGAATGGACCTGATCGGCCAGCTCTACGCCTCCATCCGCTTCGACTGCCCGGATCATCAAGTGCTGGCAACGAGAGGGGGAGAGGGGAGTCTCCTCCTGCCGCCAGGCAAAATCAAGGCTAATCCAGTCTCTTCCGGAAGCGCGCCACGCTCAGACCTAGTACGGCGACACCGTAAATCAGCAGGGCGACCATCTGCGGCCAGAGCACGGAGATCCCGGCGCCCTTCAGAAAGATGCCCCGCACAATTTCCATGAAGTAGCGCACCGGGTTGAGATAGGTCAAGTACTGCACCGCGAGCGGCATGTTGCGGATCGGAAAGGCGAAGCCGCTCAGCAGGAAGGCCGGCACGATGAAGAAAAATTGGGACATCATGGCCTGCTGCTGCGTCCGGGAAATGGTGGAGAGGAACAGGCCGGCGCCCAAAGTCGTCAGCAGGAACAGTACGGAGCAGAACAGGAGAAGCACCGCGCTGCCGCGCAGCGGGGTGCGGAAGATCAACAGCGCGGCCGAGGTGACCAGCACTACATCGAACAAACCGATGATAGCGAACGGCAGCGTCTTGCCGATGATCATCTCGATCGGCCGGATCGGCGTCACCATCAACTGCTCCATCGTCCCGATTTCTTTTTCCCGCACGATCGCCTGGGCGGTGAGCGAGAGCGTGACGATCATGATGATGTTGACGACCACGCCGGGCACAAAATAATTCCGGCTTTGCAAGTCGGGATTGAACCAGACGCGGGGGCGCGAGACCAGGTTGGGGGCGGCGAAATTCGGGGCGCTCGCGGGGGCGCGGGTCATCACGCGCATGTTTTGCTGCTCGACCAGGACCTTGCTCGAGTAGCCGGCGATGACGCTCGACGTGTAGCCCAAAAGCAGCGAGGCGGTGTTGGAATTCGAGCCGTCGATCAGGATCTGCACCGGAGCCGGCTGCCCGCGCCGGATGTCGCGCTCGAAGTTCGGCAGCACCCGCACCACGGCCTGCACCTGGCCTTTGTCGAGCAGGCTCTGCACTTCTGCTTCGCTCGAGGGCGTCGCCACGATGGTGAACCGCGAGGAACCCTGGAAGCCGGCCAGCAGATCGCGGCTGGCCGGCGTGCGGTCCAGGTCCATCCAGGCAATGCGGCTGTTTTCGATGTCCATGTTGACGGTGTAGCCGAAGATAAGCAACTGGATCAGGGGCGGAGCGATCAGGGTGGCTCGCATGCGGGTGTCCCGGAGCAGTTGAATGAACTCTTTCCAGACGATTTCTCGAATTCGTTCCCACATGGTCTTAGGCCAGCTTTTGTCTCATCTTTCGCACCGCGCCCAGAAACACGGCCGTTCCGAACACACCCAGAAAAAGAATCTCAGTCCACAGAACCTGCAAGCCCACCCCTTTCAGGAAGATTCCTTTCAGGATCGTGATGAAGTAGCGGGCGGGCACTATGTAAGTGACCAGCCGGACCGGCGCCGGCATGTTTTCGATGGCGTAAATGAATCCCGAAAGCTGCATCGCGGGCAAGAACGACGTCAGCAGGCCGAGCTGGAAAGCCACCATCTGGGTCCTGGCTGCGGCCGAGACGTAGATGCCCCAAAACAGCGCGCCAAAAAGAAATATGCTGCTCGTTGCGGCCAGCAGCAGAAAGCTTCCGCGCATCGGAACATCAAATACCAGGATGCCCACCGCGACGGCGATGATCGTGTCAACCACACCCACCGCAAAGAATGCCAGCATCTTCCCCAGCACCATCTCTCCCGGCCGCACCGGCGTGGAAAGCAGTTGCTCCATGGTGCCCATGTCCCATTCGCGGGCGATCGTCAGGGAGCTCAGCATCGAGGCGATAATCATGAGGATCACCGCGATCAGGCCGGGGACGATGTAATTCTTCGATTCGAGCGAGCTGTTGTACCAGACCCGCAACTGGGCGTCGACCGGCGAGGCCAGCGTCGCGCCGCCCTTGCGGTTCTGTCCCTGGGAGCGCAGCGCGAAGGAATAACCACGTAACACCGTGTCGGAGTAGCCCAGGGCGATGGAGGCGGTGTTGGAATCGCTGCCGTCGAGCAGCACCTGGACGCGAGCCCCCTCACCGGCCCCGATGTGCCGCGAGTAATCGCGCGGGATGGCCACGCCCATCAGGATCCGGTTGGTGTCGATGGCCTGTTCGATGGCGTGATAGTTATCCACGAAACCCGCAATCTGGAAATACCGGGACCCGGCAAAGCGTTGAATGAGCTCGCGGCTTTCTGGGCTCTGGTCGGCGTCGTAGACAAGCGTCGGAATGCGGTCCACATCGAGGTTCAGCGCCCAGCCGAACAGCACCAGAAACAGCAGCGGCAGCGCCAGGGCCATGCCCAGGCTGCGGGTGTCGCGCACGATGTGGCGCAGCTCTTTTTGGAATATCGCCCGCAGCCGTCGCCAGCTCATGCGATCTTTTGCTCCTCGGCCTCAATCAGGGCCACAAACACGTCCTCCATCGACGGCTCGATCGGCTCGAGCCGCCGGATCTCGATCTGCCTCGCTGCGAGCGCCTGCCGTATGTGGGACGACGCCGCGTCGGCGTCATCCACCGCGACATGCAATCCCGCACCGAAGACGGCTACGTCCAGAATACCGGGTAGTGCTTCGATGGCCCGCATGCTCTCCAGCAAATCGGAAGAGTCGAGCTGCAGCAACTGGTGCGAGTGCAATTCGCGCTGGAGCACGCCCGGCGGGCCGAGCGCGATCACTTTACCGGCATACATCAGGGCCAGGCGATGACAGTACTCGGCCTCGTCCATAGAGTGCGTGGTGACGAAAACGGTGTGGCCGGCGGCGGAGAGTTGATAGATCAGATCCCAGAACTCCCGGCGGGCGATGGGGTCGACGCCGGAAGTGGGCTCGTCGAGAAACAGGACCGGAGGCTGATGCAGGATGGCGCAGCCGAGCGCCAGGCGCTGCTTCCAGCCCCCCGAGAGCAGACGGGTCAGCGAGCGTCTTCGCTCTTCCAGGCCCGCCATGCGAAGCACGTAGTCCTTGCGTTCGGCGCGCAGGCTGCGGGCGACGCCATAGACGCCGCTGAAAAAGTCGATGTTCTCCTCGACCGTCAGATCGTCGTAGAGCGAGAATTTCTGCGACATATAGCCGATGTTCTGGCGGACCTCTTCCGGGTGAACGGTCACATCGCGCCCGCCTACCAGCGCCCGCCCGGAGGTCGGCGAGAGCAGACCGCACAGGACACGAATGGTCGTCGATTTGCCCGCGCCGTTCGGCCCCAAGAAGCCAAAGATCTCTCCCTTCTCTACTTGCAGCGAGACGTGGTCGACAGCCACGAACGCGCCGAAGCTCTTCACCAGGTTGTCGACTTCCACGGCCCAGGTCATAGCGCAGCCCCTGGCCTGTCCGACCGCGGTTTCTCCGCTTGCGGTTTTTCCGCCTGCCGGAGCACCGCGATGAAAACATCCTCGAGCGACGGCGGGATCTGCCGGAACGTCGCCTGCGCGAGGCCTTGCCGGAGCTTTTCCAAAGAAGCGCCGGAGGGCGAAACCAGAACATGCAACGCGGCGCCTGACACTTCGACGCTCATCACGCCCTCCTGGCGCTTCAAGTACTCCCTCGCGGCGCGCTGATCTCGAGCCTCGACCTCGTAGCAGACCTCGTTCAACTGCTGTTTCAAGGCCTCCGGCGCATCACAGCGGACGAGGCGGCCGCGGTCCATCAGGCCCACGCGGTTGCAGCGCTCGGCTTCATCCAGGTAGGCCGTGGTCACAAAAACCGTGATACCGTCCTTGACCAGTTGGTAGAGGATGGCCCAGAAGTCGCGCCTCGAAACCGGATCCACGCCGTTGGTCGGCTCGTCCAGAAACAGGATCTGCGGGCGGTGCAGCAGCGTGCACATGAGGGCCAGCTTTTGCTTCATGCCGCCGGAAAGCTGGCCGGCCTGCCGCCGGCGGAACGGCTCCATGCGGGTCATGGGAAGCAGGCGCTGCTTGAGCTCGTTTCGTTCGGCGCCGGTGATGCCGAACAGGTCGGCGTAGAAGTCCATGTTTTCTTCCACGGTCAAGTCGGCGTAAAGACCGAAGCGCTGGGCCATGTAACCGATGCGGTCTTTCACCGCTTCAGTATCCCGCGCGACGTTGTGACCCGCCACCCAGGCTTCGCCCTCGGTCGGATCGAGCAGGCCGCAGAGCAGCCGCAGCGTGGTGGTTTTGCCGGCGCCATCGGGTCCGACCAGTCCAAATATCTCGCCGCGCGCCACTTCGAGGTTGAGGCGGTCGACGGCCGTCAGCGCGCCGAACCGGCGGGTGAGGTCGCGCGCTTGAATGATCGTGTCCATTACTGCTGCCCCACCAGAATCTCGGCGTCCGCCGGCATGTTGAGCTTCAGCTCGTGCTGCGGGTTGGCGACTTCGATCTTGATGCGGTAAACCAGCTTCACGCGCTCTTCCTGCGTCTGTATCTGCTTGGGCGTGAACTCGGCCTCCGAGGAGATGAAGCTCACGCGGCCCCAATAGACCTTGCCGGGGAAAGAGTCCGTGGTGATCTTCGCTTTGGCGCCCTGTTTCACCCGTCCCAGGTCGCGCTCGTTGATATATCCGCGCAGCCAGGGATGATCCATGTCCCCCACTGTGACGACCGTGGTGCCGGGCGCCAGCACCTCGCCCACATCGGCGGACTTGACCAGCGCCACGCCGTCGATCGGCGAAGTGGCGATGGTGTCGTCGAGCTGCGAATCGAGCATCGCGATCTGCGCCCGCTCGCGCTCGATCTCCGCGCGGCGGGTGGTCACCTCCTGCTCGCGCCGCTTCACCTCCAGCTCGTTTACTTCGGCGACCTTCACGCCGGCCTGGGCGCGCTTCACCTGCGCGGCCGCGGCGTCGATCTGTTCCTGCCGCGGCCCGATGAAGACCAGGGCCGCCCGCTCTTTGGCCGATTTCAGGGCGGCGCCGGCGTTCTCAAAGTTTTTGCGGTACTGATCGTATTGGGAAGTGGAAATATCATCGTCCTTGTGAAGCGTCTGGGCGCGTTCCCAGTCTTTCTTCGAGCGGTCGTACTCCGCCTGCGCCGCTTCGATGGAGGCCTTGGCGTCCTGGATTTCCTGCGGCCGCGAGCCGTTCTTCAACTGCGCGTACTGCGCCTCATAGGCGCTCAGGTCGGCGCGGCGCTGCTCGATATCGGCCTGCAGCGTTTCACGCTGCCAGCTCACGGCGGTCTCGGCCTGGGCAAACTGCGAGCGCGCCGATTCGAGCGCCGCATTCTCGCGCTCGCGCTGCCGCAGCAACTGGTCCCGGTCGAGGCGCGCGATGAGCATGCCTTTCTTCACCGACTCCCCTTCGTCTACCGTGCGCGCGATGAGCTTGCCCGCAACCTTGAAGGCAATGTTGACCTGGGTCAGCTCGATATTCCCCGAGAGAATGATCCGGTCGCCGGGCTGGCGGTTGAAGCCGCGGAACGTGAACAGAGCGGCGATACCCAGGCCGACCACGATAAGCAACCAGAGGAATCCCTTCTTCATCGGCGAGCACCCCCTTACTGGATCAGTTGCCGAATGGCGCCGGTGGCCTGCGCCAGATCGACGCGCGCCACGTTGTAGTTGTAGAGCGCGGCGATCCGGTTGTCGCGCGCGCGCTCCAGGCGGGTCTGCGCATCGGTGACCTCCACGCCGTTGGCCACACCGGCGGCGTAGCGGCGGCGGGCCTGGGCCAGCTCGTTCTCGGACAGACCGAGGCCTTCCTGGGCCACGTTCACCTGGTCTTCGGCCGATTGCAGGCTGTCGAGCGCCAAGCGGATGTCGAGCTCGATCTGCTCGCGCAGGTCGTTGGTGCGGACGTGCTCCTGGCGCAACTGCGATTGGCTCTCGGCGCGGCGGGCGTCCCGCCGGCCGCCGTCGAAGACCGGCACCCGCAGCGAGACGCCGTAGGTGCGCGTGGGCAAGGCATTGTTGATGCCGTTGCCGATCGAGCCGTAATCGCCGAAGGCGGCGAGCGAGGGAAGCCGCTCCATCCTGGTGGCGCTGCTCGATAGACGCGCATTCTCTTCCCGCTCCACCTGCGCCTTGTAGTCGGCGCGGTGTTGGATCGCCTGCTCCTTGGCCTGCTCGAGGGGTAGGGCGTTGGAGGGCACGTAGGAGAGCTGGTCGGTGAGCTCCAGCCGTGCATCCAGCCGCAGGTTCATGGCGCGGAGCAACTGCAGGTGGGCGCGGCGGCGGTCGTTCTGCGCCACCAGTTGCCGCTGCTTCTCGTTGGAAAGCTGGACGCGCGCCCGCGTGACTTCAATCCCCGTCCCGGCGCCGGCGGCCTTCTGATCTTGAGTCTGCTTCAGAAGCGCTTCTGCAAGCGCCACGTCGGCGTTGACGGCATCCAGGGCCGCTTCGGCGCGCAGCGCGGCGACGTAGGCTTTCGCCACTTGGGCGGAGACGTCGTCGCTCGTGTACACGCGGTCCGCTTTGGCGGCCGTGACGCCTGCCCTGGTGGCCTGGAAGCGGCGGATCGTGCTGAAGTCGAAGATGTTCTGAGTGGCGGTGGCGCGGGCGTCGAAGACGTTGAAGGGGCCGACGATGGTCGGGATATAGAAGCCAGGTATGGGCGCGTTGAATTGAAGGCCGAAGGCAGCCAGGTTGCGGTTCATGTTCTGTTCGGTAACGGAGCTTTCAATGTCGGGCAGGAGCGCGGCCCGCGCTTGCGAGGAGCGCGATTGCGCCTGTTTCAAGGCTTCGTCGGCGAGCTGGATCCGGGCGCTGCCCTCGGGCGATGTGGCAAGCTCCACGGCGCGCTTCAGGCTCAGACGCAGCGGCCCGCGGTCGACCATCCCGTCCCGCTGCCCTTCCTGCTGCGCCAGGCAGGCGACGGGAATGATGCCGAGGAGAGCCCATTTGAGGATCGGGAATCGGTTCATTTAAGTCTCCTGGGAAACTGCCGCTCCCACGGGAGCACGGAATCCCGCGCTCACGAAGTGGACCAGACGATCCAGCACCGCATCCGGTGGAAGAGTACTGCCAAAGCCGGGCGCCTCCGCTTCGATCTCCTGGATCCCCCGGAGCGTGTGCGCCATGGCCCCGACTGCAAAATGCATTCTTAAGACCAGCTCCTCCTCGGGAACATCCGGCAGCGCACGGCCCAGCGCGCACTTGAAGCGGGCGAGCACGTCGCCGAAATGATTGCGCAGGATCTTGGACAGTAGATCGCTTTCCGCGAGGATACGGCCCATCAACCGGGCGAAGAAGGCTCCCCCAGGGCCGGACGAGCAAACCAAACGGAAAGGGGGAGCCAGAAAGGCCTCGAGAACCCTTTCCACGGCCGCCGGACTCTCACCGGCCTCGCGCTCGAACTGGCCAAGCATTTCCAGTCGCTCGCGATTCACCGGCCCAGCCCGCCGCAGGATGACGGCATCGAGGAGGGCCTCCTTGGAATGGAAGTGATAGTGAACCGCGGCCAGGTTTACCCCCGCTTCCGAGATGATCTTGCGCAGGGAGGTCGAGGCGTAGCCCCTCAAGGCGAACAGCCGTTCGGCGGCGTCGAGGATTCGATCTTTCGTGTCAGTCATGATTCAAATTCAATCGAATGATCTAATCATACGACTGATTTAGTCTTGTGTCAAAGGGTTCTTGTAAAGGGCCGCTTTCGGGGCGCGGAACGGCTTGGGGGGCTGTCATGTCGAACGCAGAGCAACTCGGCGTGTTCGACCGGAGTGCCCGTGTGTGGACTCCTGTCAGAGATGTGTCGGGCCGGGTTCGCGGACCCGGGATCCTTCCGCCTCTGTCACGCCGAGCAGCGGAGGGAGGCAGGGCGTAACCGGATCGACCGTTGCCGGAGCCATCCTCTGCCGCAGCGGGAACATTTCCTCATCAGTGACGTATCCTACGAGTGGAGGAATGGGAAGTGCCCTACTGCTCCCAGTGCGGAACGCAGTTGACCGACCGCGACTTCTTCTGCGGCAAGTGCGGCGCCCGCCAGCCGATTCCGGGAACCCCCGGCATCTACCGCCGCAGCGGCTCCGGAGCGGACGGCGTCAGCCCCCGCACGGCATCCATGCTCTGCTACATCCCGTTCGTCGGGTGGATCGCCGCCATCTTTGTTCTGGCCACCGAGCGGTTTCGCAACTCGCACGACGTGCGCTTCCATGCCTTCCAGGGGCTCTATCTGTTCGTGGCCTGGCTGCTGCTCGATTGGGCAATTTTCCCGTGGTTCCACTGGATCCCACGCCACATCTTCCCCTTCCGCCAGATCATGGAGCTGTTGATCTTCGGCCTGTCGATCTTCCTGTTCATCAAGGCCAGCCGGGAGGAGCGGTATTCCCTGCCCCTGATCGGCGAGCTGGCCGAGCGCTCGTTGTAAGGGCCCTTTGGGCCGGCCTTTCAGGTTACAATTGAAACCTGTCGAAGGAATGACGACCGGCATCACGGCAAGCGGGGAGGTGGCCGGGCGGCAGCGCCGCTCGGCTCGACTGGCGCTGTTTAGAGCCGTCATCGCCCTCGCCTACCTTACCGCGGAGGCGGTATTCTCAGACAAGGGCCTCACCCCAATCTCCGCGATCGTTACGCTTCTGTTCATCTGCTACAGCGTTCTCCTGCTGATCTTCCAGTCGCACACCCTGGCACGGCGCTCCAGCCAGTTGATTCTTTTCCTGGATTTGAGCTTTGTGCTGTCGCTGGTTTTCTGCGGCAGCACGAGCGCCTCGGCTGCCGTGGCCGCCGCATTCTACGCCTTTCTGGTGCTGGAGAGCTGGGCCGTGCACGGGGCGCGGGAAGTGATCCTGCTGTCGACGGCCGTAATCCTGGTGATCTACGCGGCGCGCCTTAGCGGCGGATACATCAAACCTCTGGAGGTTACCGCCCACAGCGTGCTGTTCCTGCTGATCGTGGGCGGTCTGCTGGCCTTTCTGTTCTCCGACCAGCGCTATCTGGCCGAGCGGCGCATCATGGCCCTGTCGCACCAGACCACGGGCGCCTCCGAGTCGACTACCGTCGTCACAATCCAGCAAGGTCTGAAGGAGCTGGCCGGGTGGTTCCGCTGCTCCCACGCGCTTCTGGCTTTCTGGGACGAGCGCAATGAGCATTTTTGCCTCTGCCGCTATCCACCGCTGGAGGATTCCGGCCGCGGTGATTCGTCGAAGCCGCAACTGGAGGACAGCCGCGAGTGGTCGGTCTGCCGCGGCGAGAGGCTCAGCTTTTTTGCCAACGGCATCGCCTCGCCGGACGGCGAGGCCGCGCCTACGGATCCCTCCGCCGCTCCGGCGCCCAACTACGACCTGCACGTCCACCTGATCCGCAAGTTCCAGATATTTAACGCGGTGGGGTGCGGGCTTTACTCCGAAGGCCGCACCGTCGGCCGGCTGCTGCTGATCAACCGCGTCTCGCCGGTCGACGGGAACCTGTTGCGGCGGCTCAAGCGCGTGGCTTCGGCGTTCACGGAGCTCGCCCGCCACATCCTGGTGATCCAGTCGGTGGAGCACGCCGCTTACGAGCGCGAGCGCGCCCGCGTGGCCCAGGACTTTCACGACGGGCCGCTGCAAAGCGTCATCAGCTTTCAGATGCGCGTCCACACCATTCGAAAGCTGCTGGAGCGGGATGCGGAAGCGGCAGCGCACGAGCTGGACCAGCTCCAGGAGGTGGCTCGCAAACAGATCACCGAGATGCGCACCTTCGTCAACAGCATGCGTCCGGTCGAAGTCGATACCACCAGCGTCACCGCGGCGGCGCGACGGCTGGTGGAGGATTTCCAAAAGGAAAGCGGCGTTCCGGTGACCTTCCTGGTCGGCAACGAGCCGGTCAGCGCGCCCGGCAAGATCGGCATCGACATCCTGCAGCTCATCCGCGAGGCGCTGCACAACATCCATAAACACGCCCAGGCCACGCAGGTGTTGTTCTCGATCGAGAAGAACGAGACCCACCTGACGATCGCCGTCAACGACAACGGCAAGGGCTTCCGCTTCGGCGGGAGGTATTCGCTCGAAGAGCTGGAGATCCTGCGGCTGGGGCCCAACAGCATCAAGCAGCGCATGCGGGCCCTGGGCGGCGACGTGCTGCTCGAATCCCAACCCGGCCATGGGACCAGCCTGCGGCTGAAGATTCCGTTGTATTGAATCAACCCCGCCGTACCGTCGCCACGGCATGCGCTTCGGCGGCTTCGCCGGCGCCGATCGGGCCTACCCCCTCGGCCGTCTTTGCTTTGAGCGAAATGGCGTCCGGCGCAACTCCGAGAGCGCCCGCCAGGCTCTCTCGAATGCGGGCACGATAGGGCAGGATCTTGGGCTGCTCAATCACCAGCACGATGTCCAGATTCACGATCGAGTAGCCGTTCTGCTCGAGCAGCTCGCGGGCGCGGCGCAGGAACAGCAGGCTGGGGGCGTCCTTCCATTGGGGATCGGACGGCGGGAAATGCTCACCGATGTCGCCCAACCCCGCGGCGCCGAGCAAGGCGTCGGTAGCGGCGTGGGCCACAACATCGGCATCAGAATGGCCGGCCAAGCCCTTGCTGTGGGGGATCTCAACGCCGCCCAGGACAAGCCGGCGGCCGTCCACCAGGCGGTGCAGGTCGTAGCCGATGCCGGTGCGGAAATCCATTAAAAGAAAGCCTGGATGGTTTCCTGCCCTTCACACCGCCGCCATCTCTTCTTGCAGGAATAACCGGGCCAAAGCCATGTCGCTGGGCTTGGTGATCTTGATGTTGCGGTCGCTGCCCATCACCACCGTGACATCGACGTCCAGGTGCTCGACCAGGCTGGCCTCGTCGGTTCCGACGAAGCCGTCTCTTTCGGCCTGCTCGTAAGCGCGGCGCAGCAGGTCCACGCGAAACACCTGCGGGGTCTGCGCCAGCACGATGTGGTCGCGCGGCAGCGTGGTGCGGATGGTGGTCCGATGCACCTGCTTGACCGTATCGACCGGTGGAATGCCCAGGATGGCGGCTCCGGCCGCGCCGGCGGCCTCCACGATCTTGCCTATCAGCTCGACTGATACGAACGGCCGCACCGCGTCATGGACGGCCACCAGGTCCATGCCCGCGCTCACCGAGTCCAGGCCGTTTTTCACCGACTCCTGGCGGTGCTCGCCGCCCACCACCAGGTGCACGGGCTTGGAAGGATTCTGCCGCCGAAGCTGCTCGCGGAACCAATCCATATCCTCGGCTCGCAGCGCGACGACGATTTCGTGGACCGCCGGCGAGGCCAGGAACTTGCCCAGGGTGTGCACCAGGATCGGCTCGCCTTCGAGCAGCATGAACTGCTTGCGGCTGGTTCCGCTCCTTTCGGCTGCGCCCTTTTCGGCGCGGCCCATCCGCGTCCCCAAGCCGGCGGCGGGAATGATGGCGGCAACCTTCATAGAAACAGCTATCAGCCGTCAGCTTTCAGCCATCAGCAACCAAAGAGCCCCGGCATTGCCGGTCGGTTGGCGCGACTGATCGCCGATGGCTTCCGTTAGCATTCTTAATAACAGCCGTCAGCAGCCTTAGGAAAGCGCTCGTCTCGCGGATGGTTGCTGAAAGCTGATGGCTGAGAGCTGATGGCTTCTGCTAACGTCCCACGACTTGTTCGGTGGAGCGGTCCCGGCCGCGTGATTCGGAACGCTCGGGGACTGATCCGGAACCTCGCTCCGGACCGTCCTTGGGAGGCGTGTGCTGCGCGCGCTCGTCGTAGCGGCCGAAGATCATCTTGCCCGCCGTGGTCTGCAGCACGCTGGTCACCGAGATATCCACGGTCTTCGAGATCATGCGCTTGGCGTTGTCCACCACCACCATCGTTCCATCGTCCAGGTAGGCGACCCCCTGGTTGTATTCCTTGCCCTCTTTGAGGATGAACACGCGCATGATCTCGCCCGGAAGCACCACCGGCTTGAGCGCGTTGGTGAGCTCGTTGATATTCAGCACGTCCACGCGGTGCAATTGCGCAACCTTGTTGAGGTTGAAATCGTTGGTCACGATCCTGCCGTCGTAGAGCTTGGCCAGCTCGATCAGCTTCATGTCCACTTCGCGGATGTTGGGAAAATCGTCCTCCACGATCTGCACCTCGACATTGGACATTTTTTGGATCCGCTGCAGCACATCGAGGCCGCGCCGGCCCCGGGCGCGCTTCAGCGAGTCGGCCGAATCGGCCACCAGTTGCAGCTCGCGCAGCACGAATTGCGGAATGACCAGCGTGCCGTCCACGAAGCTGGTCTCGCAGATGTCGGCGATCCGGCCGTCTATGATCACGCTGGTGTCGAGGATCTTCGAGGACTTCCGCGGGTTCGTCTCGGCGCCGAACAGGCCGCCCAGCGCGGCCAGGTTCAGCATGTCACCCTTGCTGGCGCCCACCACCAGCCCGATATAGGTCGTCAGCAACAGAACACCAAGGTGCAAGAAGGAGAGGGTCTGATAGGGGAAGGCGCCGCTCAGGTCGAGCACCAGGCTCATCAGCAGGGCGGCCAGGATGCCCAGCAGCGAGCCGACGGCCGCCCCGATCAGCCGCTTCAAACTCGCCTTCCGCAGCCGAATCTCACAGAAGATGATGGCCGCTCCCACCAGCAGCCCAACCCCCAGAGCATGCCACCAAACCTGAATGCCGAAAGGTCTTATGAATAATGCAGTTAGGCCCACAGCCGCAATGAAAATGACTCGGATAATCAATAAGTCCAGCACAATCTCACCCCACCCTTAAGTGCCAGTTCTCGGGAGCGGCCCGAAAGGCTGCCCCAGGTCGCCAAGAGTATATCACTGGAGGTGCCTTGCAACAAGCATCTTGGCGCTACGATGCGCTACGATTCTGGTCCCCGCCAGGCATATGCCTCGCGCCACCCCGGGGGCTATTGGTAGACGCGGCTGCACCGCTTCCCAATGCCGCAAAGGATCTCGTAGGGGATGGCGCCGCAGCGCTCGGCCATCTGCAGCGCATCGAGCTTCGCATCTCCATCCTGCCCCAATAGTGTTATACAGTCGCCGGGCGCCAGCTCCGGGGCAGCGCTCAAGTCGACCAGGCACACGTCCATACTCACCAACCCTACGATGCGGGCCGGACGGCCGGCGGCCAGCACAATCCCACCGTTGGAGAGGCGCCGGTCCAGGCCGTCGGCATAACCGGCGGCGACGACGCCGACACGCATGGGCCGGTCGGTGCGAAAGCTGGCGTTGTAGCCCAGAGGGGCTCCAGCTCCATATTCCTTGACAGTCAGGATCCGCGCTTTCCAACTGAGGATCGGATCGAGGCACGGCGGCGGCTCGACCGGCTCGCGCCCCCGCGGGGGCATCAGGTAGCCGTAAAGGGCGAGGCCCGGCCGAACCATCGAGACTCGCGTCTGCGGCCAGTAAGCCAGAGCGGCGCTGTTGGCCATGTGGACGAAGCGGGGACGGATGCCTCGGGCCGCCAACTGCTCGGCCAGTTGCTGGAACCGCCGGATTTGGTCCTCGGTTTGGCGGCTCACCAAGTCCTCAGCGGAGGCGAAATGGGTGGCCAGCCCTTCGAGCCGCAAGTGGGGCGCCCGGGCCAGCAGGTCGGCAACCTCAGTGGCGCGCGCCTCTTCGAGCCCCAACCGCCCCATACCCGAATCGATCTCCAGGTGAAACCGCGGGCAGATTTGCCGGAGGCGCGCCCACTGCTCGAGGTCCTGGAGCTGGTCTACGCTATGGACCGTCAGGGTGAGGTCGAATTCGGCCAGCGCGTTCTTCTCATCGCGGGCGAGATCGGCGAGCACCAGGATGCGGCCCCGGATCCCGTTTCGGCGCAGCTCGATTCCCTCGGCCACCGAGGTGACGGCAAACCAGCCGGCGCCGGCGCCTTCCAGCGCGCGGGCGACTTCGACCGCGCCGTGTCCGTAAGCATCGGCCTTGACCACGGCGACGACCTCGACACCGTCTCCGGCCGTCCGGCGAATGACCCGGTAATTCGCGATCAGCTTTTGACGCGAGATCTCGACGAAAGTGCGTTCCACGCGCGCCGCCCGGCCCCTATTGTCCTGTCTCACGAGATGGTTTACAAGGCCTGCGAGCCGAGCCAGGGCGGTCGCGGCCTGGAAGCCCTATTGGACCCAGTCGGGCTCCGCCGCCTCCGGGTCGGCGCCCACGTCCTCGGCGCGGTTCTCGAACTTGGTGTACTTGCTCAAGAACGCCAGCTCGACCTTGCCGGTGGGCCCGTTACGCTGTTTGGCGACCAGCAGCTCGGCCAAGCCGTGCAGGTCCTCGCGGTCCGGTTTGTAAACCTCCTCGCGAAAGATGAAAGCAACAATGTCGGCGTCTTGCTCGATCGCTCCCGATTCGCGAAGGTCGCTCAACTGGGGACGGTGGTCGCCGGTGCGGACTTCCGGGGCGCGGCTCAATTGGGAAAGGGCGACGACCGGGACCTTGAGCTCCTTGGCCAGTTGCTTCAAGCCGCGCGAGATGACCGAAATTTCCTGATTGCGGTTATCGAACTTGCCCTTCAAGCTCATCAACTGCAGGTAATCGAGGATCACCAGAGCGAGGCCGTGCTCGTGGCGCAGGCGGCGGCACTTGGCGTGCATCTCCATAAGGTTGGTGCTCGCGGCATCGTCGATGTAGAGCGGGCTCTGCACCAGTTGGTTCAGGGCGGCCGAGAGCCGGCGCCGCTCTTCCATGTTGAGAAAGCCGCCGCGGAAGCGGTGGCTATCGACGCGGGCCAGGGCGCTCAGCATGCGGGAGAGCAGGGATTCGGCCGACATCTCGAGCGAGAAGACGGCCACTGTCTGGCCCAGCTTCACGGCCACGTGCTGGGCGATGTTGAGGGCAAGCGCCGTCTTGCCCATGGAAGGCCGCGCCGCCAGCACGAACAGCTCGGAGGGCTGCAGGCCGGTCGTCATCTCGTCGAACTTGGTGAAGCCGGTGGTCAGGCCGCGCAGGCGCTTGCTCGGGTCGAGGAAGGTGTTGATGCCGCCGGGAAAGCCCTCGACGATCTTCCGTGGGCTGACCAGGCCGCCGCGGATCCGCGAGTCGCCGACTTTGAGAATCATCTCCTCAGCCTTGCTGAGGATCTCGTCGACCTCGTCGCCGGCCTCCAGGCACTGCCCGGTGATGGCCTGCGAGGTGTAGATGAGGCGCCGCAGCAGCGACCGGTCCTTGACGATGCGGACGTAACTGTCGATGTTTTCGAGACGCGGCAGGCCCTCGGTCAGCGCCGAGAGATATGCCACGCCGTCGCAGGACTCGAGCTGGCCGTGCTTCATCAACTCGTTGGCCAGGGTGAGGTATTCTATTGGCTCCGAGCGCGAGTGCAGCTCGAGCATGCGCGCGAAGATGCGGCGGTGCTTTTCGAGCACGAAGTCGTCGGGCTCAATAACGCCGGCCACGTGGACAAACAAGGTGTCGGAAAGAACGATGGAGCCGAGGACGAACTGCTCCGCTTCGACGTTGGCGGGTAGGCCTTTCTCCAGCACGGTTCCAGTGGCAGCAGCCGGCATAATCAGGGGCGCTCGATGAGCGTAAGCGATTCCGCCGGAGGCGGAACAAGAAAATATTGGCGGTTTGTTTGGAACGGCTTACGTTGTGAATCTCTCGAAAACATCCACAAACTAGTAGGTCTTGGCAGTTTACCCATTTCGTTTCAATAACTTACCCTGTGGAGCCAGATGTGGATATTGAGCCTCCGACCGGTGTACTTTCTCGGAAAACAAGATGCACGTTTACAACATGTTACAGAATTGACCGTCCCGCCACGTTGAACCAATCCACACCTCTTCTGTTTGTAACAATATAGCAGAGTTTCCGTAGCGAAGAAAAGGAAAATATAGAGGGAACAATTGGGGAAGACCGGGGACGGCGGAAGACCAGCGGTGGGCGCGGTTGACAGGCCTTGCGGCAAGGGATAGACTGGAGTTGCCGCTTGACAGCGTCGGGGCGTGGCTCAGCCTGGTTAGAGCGCCTGGTTCGGGACCAGGAGGCCGGTGGTTCAAATCCACTCGCCCCGACCAAATCTCCTTCCTCTTCCTGCTAATTCCATTGGTCGGGGCCGGGCTGGTCTATTGCGCCCAATCTGGCGGACGATGGCTTCTCCGCGATCTGGAGGTATAAGACCGGCCGGCGACGATTCCTGAGCCCCACAGGGTCTCATGGGATGACCTCCCAACGCGCACCACGCCCCCGGCCCACGAGTCGAACCCGGTCGGTCTTCTTCATCCCTGCCAGCACCTTCTTAATGAGTCGTGGACTGGCCGCCGACAACTGCGCCGCCATATCGGCCAGGGTGAAACGCTCCACCTGGGCGAGCACGGTCTGCCGAACCAGATCGCTCTTGGCGGGCCGCACCTCAACTGATTCGACCTGACGCTGGAATTCCTTGTAGGCGGTTCGCAAGAAGCCCAGAAAGTAGTTCCACCACGGAATGATCTCGTTCTTGCCTTCGTGCCACCTTTGTGAGCACGGCTTGAGAACCCGGTAGGGCTCCTGACTGCCTAGCAGTAGCCTAATAATGGCTTATTGGGCGGCAGGTAGCCAATTGGGGAGTCGGCGAGCGAGCTTTCGCCCGGTTCATGACGCCGGGTTAGGCGGTCAAGTGGGAGGTTAACAGAGGGGGGACTATACTCGCCCCGAAAACGCCCTACCCGAAAGAACGTCTTCTTTGGTTGGCGCTGGCGCGTCGGTTCAAGCATCGGGCGACCTGCCCTTCGCTCCCCCGCGTATACTCTCTTCGGTCCAGAGTCCTGCCGTGTCGCTGTCGAATCCGGATCAACAGCGCTTCAATATGCTTGCAGGTACCCAGGGTGTCTACGGCGAAATCGGGGCACGCGCAGTAGTTCTCGAACCGGCTTGGCCCGCGCAGGGCTACGCGGTAGTTTTTGCCGCTGGCGGACTCGACGCGATAGTCGCCACCGAGGAAACAGCGCCCTGGTTCCAGTAGCCCAACGTATCATTTCTCTCAAACCAGCGGAACTTCTCGATAGTATTAGGATATAGTTCGGGACCGGGACCCCGCGGGTTGAGATACACTTGCCATACAAATGCGCACGGAGTTTACCCCCTCGCGTCTCGTTGGCGGCCGGTGAACATGTAAAAATGTAAGGACCAATACGCCGGAGAGCGTCCAAATCTTCCTAGTCGGACTAGTCCATTTGGATGGTAGCGCGGCAATGGAAACCGAGGTACCATTACCAAGAATCTATGCAGCAACCAAAGGCGCGGGAAAGACGACGCGATTCACGCTACCCCATCACCTGTGAGCTGAGGGCCTTGGAAATGCCCGCGATCGGCGGCGCCGGGAGCTCGAAACGGTTGATCCGAGGCCGGCTTCACGACATGAGCAAGGGCGGCTTCTGCGTGCTGACCGATAAGGCATTGAAGGTGTTGAAGGTAGTGCGGTGCGAGATCGGTCTGGCCAAAGTTCCAGCCGCGATTCCCACGGTTTCGCAGGTTCGATGGATCCAGAAGAACGCCCGCGGGCCGAGATATCGGATCGGCATGCAGTTCCTCGTTTAGCGTCGAAACCTCCCTCTTCCTGGCCGCCAGAGTTTCGTTAGTACCAGTACGAAAGCTGCAAGTCGAGCTGCTCCCCCGATCCTACCCATTCAGGCTAATCCATTCGGAGTATTGAAAGGTAAGAGCAGATTGGCCGATCATGCCCTTACCACCACTGGGAACGGAGAGGTGGTTCCGGTCAAGCATTTGAGCTGGAGCCGAGAGAGATTGAGTTAAAGTTGCTGCTTTTGTGGCGGATACGAATCGCTGGGTGGCGGGCTGAAGGGCGGAAGCTTGCGCAGCCCGGGGCGGCAGCAGAAATCCAAGGAATCATGTGCACAGCTAGGATAGCATCACGGGGCGCCGGTGGACTCATCGCGCTGTTGAGTCTCGTTTGCCAGGCGGCGCAGTTGCCCGCCGGCAACGTGAGGGTGGATGTGGCGGCGCTCGAAGAAAAGACTCCCAAGGCCGTTCGGCAGCCTGTCAGTTACGTGCTCGGACCTGATGATCAGATTACGATCCGCGTTTTGCAGGTTCCCGAAATCGCCGAAAAGCCCGTGCGGATCGACCTGGACGGCAACATCGAGCTTCCCTATCTGGGGCAGGTCCGCGCCGCGGGGCTGACCGCCGAACAACTGAAGAAGGATCTGACGGAGCGGCTGAAGACTTTCGTCCGGGAACCGCAGGTGTCGGTCGGCGTAGAGGAGTTTCGCAGCCAGCCTGTATCGGTAATTGGCGCGGTGAACACTCCGGGGGTGCAGCAAATCCGGGGGCGCAAGACGCTGGTTGAGGTTGTCTCGATGGCCGGCGGCTTGCGGCTCGATTGCGGCAACACCCTGAACATCACGCGGCACATGGAGTGGGGCAAGATTCCCCTGCCCAGCGCGGCGCTGGACGCGACGGGCCAATTCAGCGTCGCCAAGGTGGATCTGAAATCTTTGATGGAGGCCAAGAACCCCGCGGAAAACATCCTGGTGCAGCCGGACGACGTCATCTCAGTGCCTCGCGCCGAGATGGTCTACGTGGTGGGTGAAGTGCCGAAGGCGGGCGGATTCGTTTTGCAGGAGCGGGAAAAGATGTACCTGCTGGAGGCGCTGGCGCTGGCGGGCGGCGTGAACAGGACCGCGGCGCCGCAGAACACCAGGATCCTGCGCAAATCATCCTCGAACGCGGACGGCAAGATAGAAATCCCCGTCGACTTGACTAAGGTCCTCAACGGGCAGCTCAAGGACGTTCCGTTGCAGCCGCAAGATATCGTATTCATACCCGGCAGCGCTGCCAAGCGAGCCAGTCTCCGCGCGATCGAGGCCGCCATTCAAATGGGCACCGGAGTCGCGATTTTTCACCGCTGATGGCCGGGGCTGATGGTAGGGGCATGGAAAATTCGACCGTTCAATGGTATGCGGTCAAGACCAAGCGATACAAGGAGAACTACGTTCAGTCGCAACTGGAATACGCGCGCATCGAGACGTACTGTCCGCTCATGAAGATTCCCAAGAAGCATCTGCGCACGGGCCACCGGCAGATCGAGCCGCTGTTTCCGGGTTACGTTTTCGCGCGCTTCGAGCCGACGACGCAGATCTTCGATCTGCGGCGCGTGCGGGATGCGGTTTCGGTGGTCTGCTTCGACGGCAAGCCGAAGTGGCTGGACCCCCGCATCATCGGCGAATTTCGCCGTCGCGAGAAGGGTCGCGGCTATATCAGCGTCCGGTTCGGGAGGAAGCCTCCCGAGGCCGGGGACGGGTCCCGGGACTCTTTGCCCGGGTATGCAGGATTATTTGCGGGTTATCTCGAGAGCGAGCAGCGCATTTACGCCCTGTTCGGCCTTCTGAGCCCCGAGGCGCCCCCCAAACAGCCGGTCGGCTCCGCGCCTGCCGTCCGGCATGCCTCCGTAGCGTCATCCGCTTCTTATGGGCCTCCGGGAGCGTAGAACAGACGTCGGCGCGAATGTTCCGGGGCCGGATTAGAATCCCGGCTGGCAGGCGGCAGGCGAGCGCCGCGCCGGCTGTTCCGAGACCGTCGGCGATCGAGAGCCCGGTTTAGAGGAAGGGACGGGGGGATGTTGCAGCGGCGGCAAAGCGAAAACGGCCGGCAGGAGTCGTTCACGACTCCTATAGAGAGGAGATCGTGTCACGAAACTTTGACATCCTGAAGAAGGCAAACCGGACAGACGAGTTGTTCAGTCTCACGCCGGCCGACGGCCAGAAGACGGCTTACAGCGAGGCCCACCGGACCGCTGACAGCCAAGAAAAACTTCCGGTCAAGGATATTTTCCTGGAAGCGCCTCCCGGCCCGGCGCGCCCCATGCCCCCGCCCCGACCGGCGGAGCCCGCTCCGGAGTTCGGCGGTCTGGTCGACTATGTGCATATGCTGGGCCGGCACCAGATCTTCATTGCCGCTTCCACGCTGGGGTGCGCGCTGTTCGGTTTGCTGACGGCGCTGCCTCAGAAACCGGTGTACCGGGCGCACGCCACCATCGAGATCCAGAATCCGAACGAAAACTTCCTGATGAAGGACCTCGATCCGGGCGCGGCTCCCTCGGTCTCCGGGTCCGACTCGTACGTGGAAACGCAAGCCCGGATTCTGCGCGACGAATCGACGGTAGAGAAGACGGTGGTGGCAGTAAACCTCGAGCAGCGGCCGGATTTGATCACCAAGACGAACGCTCTGGTCGACTTTGTCGCCGGCCTGCAGCCGGCCCGGGCAAAACAGGCGCCGCCGTCGCGAGACGAGCTGGTGCGCCTGGCTATCCAGAATCTGACCGTACAGACCAGCGCCCAGAGCCGCATCGTCGACGTTTTCTTCGACTCGACGGATGCGCAACTGGCGGCCGACTTCGCCAACAAGCTGGCCGAGAACCTTATCGAGCACAATCTGGAGGTCCGCTGGATGGCCACCAAGCGCCTGGGGGAATGGCTGAACGGCGAGCTGAAGGGCCTTCGGGAGACCTTTTTGCAGTCGTCCGGCGATCTGCAGGCCTATGCGCGCGCGACCGGCCTCATGATCATCGAAGAAAAGGGAACCACCGCCGCCGAGGAGAGGCTGCGCCAGTTACAGGAGGAGCTCTCGCGAGCCCAGGCCGACCGCATATCCAAACAATCGCGCTATGAGGTGTCGTCGTCCCGCTCGGCGGAGGCGCTGCCCGACGTGCTCGACTATCCGACCTTGCGGGAGTCTCAATCCAAGCTGACTGAACTGCGGCGGCAACTGGCCGACCTGAACGCCGCCTTCCTGCCGACCTACCCTAAGGTGAAGAGCCTGCAGGCGCAGGTCACCGAGCTGGAGTCGATCGTTCAGAAGGAGCGGAGCAACATCGTAGATCGGGTTCACAACGAATATCTCGCCGCCAAGTCCCGCGAGCAGATGGACCGGACGGTTTACGAGCAGCAGGTGGGAATCGTCGCCGATCAGGCGGCGAAGGCCATCCAGTACAACCTGCTGAAGCACGGCGTGGACAGCAACCGGACCCTTTACGAAACTCTATTGCAGAAGGTGAAGGAAGCCAATGTAGCCTCAGCCATTCGGGCCAGCAACATTCGCATCATCAGCGAGGCCAAGCGGCCTTGGCGTCCTTACAAGCCGAACGCCGCCTTCAACGCGGGCATGGGGCTGCTCGCGGGGCTGTTTCTGAGCGTGGCCTTCGTGTTCGTCCGAGAGCACGCCGATCGCAGCCTGCGCTCGCCGGGCGATGCCGCCACTTTCTTGAACTTGCCGGAGTTGGCGGCGATCCCGTCGGCGGCGCTGTACGGGCGGTCGTCCTTGGGGCTGGCCGGACCGGTTCTGGACCTGGATCCGGCGGGCAGTGAAAAGCGGAGCGTGGGATTCCTGGCGCGGCATTGGAGAGGCCCGGGAGCGAATCCGCTCCAGTTGGCGGGCTGGGGCGACCAGTACTCGATTGTGGCCGAGTCCTTTCGCGCCGCGCTGACCTCACTGTGGTTTCAAGAGCAGCAAAACGGCCGGTCCCACGTCTTCGTGGTCACCAGCCCCAGTGCGGGGGAAGGAAAGACGACCACGGCCACCAATCTGGGGATTGCGCTGGCCAGCAGCAACCGCCGCGTGTTGCTGATCGACGGGGACCTGCGCCGGCCAATGCTGGGCAAAGCCTTCGGCCTGGACCAAGTGAGCGGTCTGGCCAACATCCTGGAGGACCGGGATTCCCTGGCGCTTCGTTCCGTGGAAAGCCTGGTCATGCAAACGCAAGTGCCGGGGCTCTACGTGCTGCCGGGCGGAACCTCCGCAGTGAATATAACGAACCTGCGTTACTACGACCGCCTCATGGAACTGGTTGCGCAACTGCGTTTGGAGTTCCACACCGTGCTGGTGGATACGCCCCCGGTGCTGGCGTTCTCCGACGCCCGCATCCTGGGCCGGCTTTCCGACGGCGTCATCCTTGTGGTCCGTGCGGCGAAAACGCAGCGCGACGACGCCGCCGCCGCCTTACGCCGCTTCCAGGAGGACGGCACCCGGGTGTTGGGCACCATTTTGAATGATTGGAATCCGAAGCAGTCCGGTTACGGCAGCGGGTATCGGTCGTATGGTTACTACTCGGGCCAGGGCCGGGAACAGGCCCAGAGCGGCCGCTGAAGGGCGAAGACGTTGAGAAAGGGTCAGGTGGAGCAAGAGTGAATCGGATCAACCGGGCGCAGACAAATCGCCTCGTGCAGATAGTGTTCGACCTGCTCGGGCTGCTGGCAGCCTGGTACGGCACCGTCGACCTGCGCCTGCTGTTGAACCCCTACATGAGCCTGCAGCTCAGCCGGGCCGAGCTGGTCGGATTGGCGCCGCCGCTGACGGGGATCATCCTGCTCTGGCTGGGGGCGGACCTGTGGCTCAAGGCTTCGCGCCCGAAAGGGACCCTGCGCGTCGGCGAGCGGCTGCTGGGCGTGGCCGAATCCGTGATGCTGGCCAGCACACTGACCATCGTGGTCACGTTTTTCTCGCGGGAGTTTGGCGCCACGCTATCGCGCTCCTTCGTCTTTCTGTTTGTGCCGGTGAGCTTCGCGACGCTGATGCTGGCTCGGTACGCAGCGCTGATGGTGGTCGCGGCGCTCGAGAGGAGATGGCCGGCGCCGGAGCGGGTGGCGGTCCTCGGGGAAGGCGAAGAGGCGCGGAGAATCGTGGACCGGGTGCGGAACTCCCGAGAGGCCGTCACTCTAGCCGGCGTGATTCTTCCCGAGCACGCCTCGGCGGAGGGCCTGGGCAATCCCGTCCCGGTTCTGGGGACCACACGGCAACTGGCGGAGGTCATCAACCACACCCGGCTGGATCGGATCATCGTTGTAAAGGGCTGCATCAGCGACCAGGAAGTGGATGAATGCGGCGCGATCTCGCAGCGCATGGGCGTGGTACTCAGCCATGCGATCGGCCCGGTCAGCCTCCAGGTGCGGGTGCGCGTGGCCCACCTGTGCGGCATGCCGCTGGTCGATCTCCGACCGGTGGCCTTCACGCGGCGCCAGGAGATTGTGAAGCGGGGCTTCGACATCATCGTATCGGCGGTCGCCCTGATGTTTCTGTCTCCGGTTGCGTTGGTGGTCGCCGCGGTCATCAAGCTGACCTCCGAAGGACCCGTGCTCTTCAAGTCTCCGCGAGTGGGCCGGGGAGGCCGGTATTTCACCTTCCTGAAGTTCCGCTCCATGTATACGAACCCCAACGGGCGCCAGGCGCTGGCTGCGGTCAACGAGAAAACCGGTCACATCTTCAAGGTCCGCAACGACCCGCGGATCACCCCGTTCGGCCGCCTCATGCGCAAGTACAGCATTGATGAACTGGCGCAGTTGATCAACGTGTTGCGGGGAGACATGAGCCTGGTGGGTCCGCGCCCGCTGCCGGCCGAGGATCTCGACCCGGACGGCCAGAGCCGGGAATTCGCCTTCTGGTCCGAGCAGAGATCCCGGGTGCTGCCGGGCATTACCGGCCTGTGGCAGATCCGGGGCCGAAGCGACATCGCCTTCGAAGAGATGATCGACCTGGATGTCGAGTACATCCGAAACTGGTCGTTCAGTCTGGATCTGCGCATTCTGCTGGAAACGCCGCTGGTCGTCCTGACGGCCAAAGGAGCCTACTAAAGAGTGGCGGCAACACCTGACATCGAAATACTGGCTGGCTTGCAGGTGGAGAGCGGGGGCGCCGCCCCGGGCCATCTCGCAAGCCTAAGCGCCGGGGCCCGGCCCATGATCGCGGAAGGTCTGAAGTGGGCCAAAAAGGGGTCATTCACCCTCACCGATCAGGCGCTGTTTTCGGGTGGCAACTTTGTCATCAACATCCTGCTCGCCCGATGGCTCCCGCCGGCGGAATACGGCGCCTACTCGCTGGCCTACGTCGTGTTCCTGCTGTTCGCCGCGATTCATTCGGCGATCCTGGTGGAGCCGATGATGGTGTTCGGCGCCGGCAAGTACGCTTCCCGATTCCCAAGATATCTCCGCGCGCTGCTGTGCGGACATCTGGCGCTTATGGCTCCAGCCAGCGTGATCCTGCTGGGCGTGGCCTACGGGCTGAAGCGGCTCTATCCGCCGGAGGCGCAACACGCTTTTCTGGGGCTGGTGTTGGGAGCGACAGCCATCCTGCTTTTCTGGCTGGTGCGAAGGACCTTCTATGTGGTGCTCGATCCGGCACGGGCGGCGGTCGGAGGCGGCGTCTATTTCCTGCTCATCGTGGCGTCCGTCTGCGTGCTGCGGCTCGCCGGCATCCTCTCCACTTTCACGGCGTTCCTGGGCATGGCCTTCGCCAGCCTGCTTGCCAGCGTGCTGATGCTGGCCTTCTTCCTGCCGGTGTGGAAGGCCGGTGGCGACAGCCCGAGCTTCTCCGCCGCCGCCCGGGACCATTGGCGATACGGACGATGGGCCATGTGTACGGCCGCCATCGGCTGGTTTCCGGGCCAGGTCTACTACGCCCTGCTGCCGGCCCGGCTGGGCCTGGAAGGACCCGGGGCGTTGCGGGCGCTGATGAACTTCGTGATGCCGGTGCTCCAGGCTATCTCCGCGCTCACCTTGCTCCTTCTCCCGTTGCTGGTGCGCGATCGAGACCGAGGCGGGACCAAACGCATGACCCGAACAATGTTGATCTTCCTGGCGCTGTTCCTGCTCGCCGCCGTCGCCTACGGGTCGCTGCTGTGGCTGCTGCGCAACCAGGTCTTTCAGATCTTCTACGGCGGAAAGTATAGCCAATATGCAGGCTGGCCCCTGTTTCTGGTGGCGGTGATGCCGGCGGGCACCTGTATGACCGCCGTGCTGGGCAGCGGCCTGCGGGCGCTGGAACGGCCGGACCACATGTTCTGGTGCTACGGAGTCTCCGTTATCAGCGCGGTGGCCATCGGCATCCCGCTCGCCGCCCGTCACGGACTGATCGGCGCCCTGGTGGGGCTGCTGGTCTCCTCCGTGGTCACCATTTCGATGATGGCCTGGTTCTACGCGAGAGCGGTCTTGGCGAAAGCGCCAGACTGGCGCCAGAAGGAGGTCGTAGAACAGCTATGAGAGTTGTCATTTTGGCCGGCGGGTTGGGCACCCGGCTGGCCGAAGAAACTTCCGTAAAACCCAAACCCATGGTCGAGATCGGCGGACATCCGATTCTCTGGCATATCATGCACATCTACGCCCACCACGGCCTCAGGCAGTTTATGGTGGCCCTGGGCTATAAGGGCGAGGTCGTCAAGGATTACTTCCTGCGCTACCACCCCACCAACAGCGACATTACGGTGAATCTATGCACCGGCGCAGTGGAGTATCACAGCCGGCCGGCGATGGACTGGGAGGTCCGGCTGATCGACACCGGACACAACACGCTGACGGGCGGCCGGATCCTGCGCCTGGAGCCGCACCTGCGCCCCGAGGGGACCTTCTTGGTGACCTACGGCGACGGGGTGGCGGACGTCAATATCTCCGATTTGCTCGATTTTCATCGCAGCCAGGGAAGAATCGCGACGGTCACAGCGGTGCGTCCGCCCGCCCGCTTCGGAACCATGGTCTTCGACGGCGACCGGGTGAAGGAATTCAAGGAAAAGCCGCAAACGGAAGAAGGCTGGATCAACGGCGGCTTCTTCGTCTTCGAGCCGGAAGTGTTCGATTACCTGAGAGACGATGACACCATCCTGGAGGCGGATCCGCTGGAGCGCCTGGCGCGGGACGGGGAATTGATCGCCTACCGGCATGAGGGCTTCTGGCAGTGCATGGACACCCTTCGCGACAAAAACCGGCTGCAGTCGCTGTGGGAGTCCGGTACGGCGCCGTGGAAAGTCTGGCAGTAATTCTAATGGGGAAAGAAAGAGGACAACGATAATGCGGGTGTTGGTTACAGGAAGTGAAGGATATATCGGCTCGGTGCTGGTTCCGCTGCTGGTGGAGCGCGGACATGACGTGGCAGGTTTTGACACCGGCTATTTCGCCGAGGCCCGGTTCCTGCCGCTGGCGGCCAGCGAGTTGACGCGGCGCGGCGACTTGCGGGAGATCGAGGCGAAAGACCTGAAGGGATTCGACGCTATCATCCATCTGGGGGCGCTTTCCAACGATCCTTGGGGCCAGTTGAATCCGGAGCTGACCCAGCAAATCAACTACGAGTGCAGCGTTCGCCTGGCCAAGCTGGCCAAGCAAGCCGGGGTGGCGCGGTTTCTGTTTTCCTCATCGTGCAGCACGTACGGCGCGGCGTCGCAGGGGGGCGTGGTCGAAACCGACGAGCTGAACCCTCTGAGCGCCTATGCGGTGGCAAAGGTGATGGCCGAACGGGACATCACGCCGCTGGCCGATGACCGCTTCGCTCCGACGTTCCTGCGCAACGCCACGGTCTACGGCGTTTCGCCCCGCATGCGCTTCGACCTGGTGCTGAACAATCTGGCCGGCTGGGCTTTCACGACGGGAAAGATCGTCATCCAGAGTGACGGCACCCCGTGGCGGCCGCTGGTGCACGTCCGGGACGTGTCGGCGGCGTTCCTGGCCATCATGGAAGCTCCGCGGGAGGTGGTGGCGAACCAGGTGTTCAACATCGGTCAGGAGAGCGAGAACTATCAGGTCCGGGATCTCGCGGCGGCGACGGAGAAGGAGTTCCCAGGCAGCACGGTGGTTTATGCCGACCAGGCGTCGACGGGCGATCCCCGGTCCTATCGCGTCTCGTTCCGAAAGTTCTGGTCGGCTTTTCCGAACCTGCGGTTTGAATGGAACGCCGAGAAGGGGCTGCGGGAGCTGCACGAAGTTTTCGACCGCGTGGGCTTCACCGGCGACCATTTTCAGCACCGCGACTTTATCCGGCTGAAGCAGATCGAGCACCTGCTGGAGACCGGCGCTCTGGACCACGAACTGCGATGGACCTGCGCGCTGGCGGCGCGGGAGGCGTAAGCGATGATTGACGGCGTCAAGGTCATTCCGTTGAGGCGCATTCCCGACGAGCGCGGGACCATCTACCACGTCCTGCGCGCCGACGCGCCGCACTTCGCCGGCTTCGGCGAAGCGTACGTGTCCAAGATCTACCCGGACATCATCAAGGGCTGGCACATCCACAAAACGATGTGTCTGAACTACGCCGTGATCTCGGGCATGGTGAAGCTGGTGCTCTACGATTCCCGGCCCAATTCCTCCACCAAGGGGGAGCTGATGGAGCTATTTATTGGTGATGACAACTATTGTCTGGTACAGATTCCTCCGGGCGTGGTCAACGGCCAGAAAGGCATGCCCCCCGAGCCCGCCTTGTTGATCAATGTCGCAACCCAGGCCCACACCCCCGGGGAGATGCAACGGATAGATCCGTTTTCGCCCGATATCCCGTACAAGTGGGATGTCGTGCATAGTTGAAAAACCGCTTCGACCCGGCACTCCCCCACGGAGATCGAACGCCTCGATCTTCTCTCGCCGCCGCACGAAGCAGAACGATTCCTTTCGAGGTGAGCCACGAATGCTGACACGCGAAAAAGTGCGTTTATCGAAATCGACCGTGGGCGACTGCGAGATGCAAGCGGTGGCCGAGGTGATCCGCGACGGCCGTCTGGGGATGGGGCCGCTGGTGGAAAAGTTCGAGCGCGAGCTGGCCGATTTCATCGGCGGCGATCGGGCCGTGATGTGCGTCAATACCGGCACGTCGGCGCTGCATCTGGGCCTGCAGGCCTGCGGCGTGAGCGCGGGGGACGAGGTGCTCGTGCCCACGCTCACCTATGTCGCTTCCTTCCAGGCGATCTCGGCCACCGGCGCCAGGCCGGTCGCCTGCGAAATGCGGGCCGAGGACTGCACGCTGGACGTGGAGGACGCCGCCCGGCGCGTCACGCCGCGCACCAAGGCCATCATGCCGGTACACTACGCGAGCGGTCAGGGAGACCTGGAGGGCGTCTACGATCTGGCGCGGCGCCAGGGCCTGCGCGTGGTCGAGGACGCGGCCCACGCCTTCGGCGGCTTCTGGAACGGCCAGCGCGTGGGCGCCTACGGCGATGTGGTCTGTTTCAGTTTCGACGGCATCAAGAACATCACCTGTGGGGAGGGCGGCGCCGTCGTGACCGCCGATCCGGTGGTCGCCGATCGCGTCCGCGACGCCCGGCTGCTGGGCGTGGAGAAGGATACCGGCAAGCGCTACGCCGGCCAGCGGAGCTGGGAGTTCGACGTCACCGGGCAAGGCTGGCGCTATCACATGAGCAATCTCAACGCGGCGATCGGCCGCGCGCAGCTCCGCCGGCTCGACGTGGAATTCGCGCCCCGCCGGATCGCCCTGGCCAGGCGCTACGTGGAACTACTCGCGGGCGCGACCAATGTGCGGCACCTCAAGCTGGATTACGGCCTGGTGGTCCCTCACATTTTCCCTGTCCTGATCGGCGAGGGGAAGCGGGACGAGGCCCGGCAGCGGCTGCTGGCCGAAGACGTCGAGTGCGGCATTCACTACAAGCCGAATCATCTGCTGTCGTACTACGGCGGCGGACGGGTTTCGCTGCCGGTGGCGGAGCAGCTTTATGCAGAGCTGCTGACGCTGCCGCTGCACGTGGACCTGATGGAGGAGGATCAAGACCGCGCCGTCGAAATCCTAAAGGACTGCATGAGGGGCTGATGGGAGAAAAATACATGCAGGACAAGCAACCACTTATTTCGGTGCTCATGTCGGTGAAGAACGGGCTGCCGTACGTCCGCGGGACCGTGGAGAGCATCCTGGCCCAGACCGCGACCGACTGGGAGTTTGTGATTGTAGACAACGCCAGCACGGACGGCAGCGCCGAGCTCATCGAGCGAATCGCCAGGAACGAGCCGCGCATCCGCCTGTTCCGCAATCCGGCGGATCTCGGTCACAGCGGCGGCTTGAACCGCGGCTTGGCCGAGTGCCGCGGCGTGTGGGTGGCGCGCCTCGACGCCGATGACATCGCGATGCCGGACCGCTTCGAGCGGCAGTTGGAATTCCTTCGCGAGAATTCCGACGTAAAAGTGACCAGTTGCCTGGCGTTGTACATCAACACGCAGGGCGAGACGGTGGGGAAAACATACAGCGAGCCGGCCACGCGGGAGACCTTCCAGAGGTACCTGAGAGAAAACCTCGCCTTCGGTCTGCTGCACCCGGGGGCGATGGTGGACCGGGAGCTGTTCGTCAAGATCGGAGGCTACCGGGCTGCTTACGACCCGGCTAACGATACGGACCTGTGGGGCCGGCTGGCCGACGCGGGCGGCGTGATCCTGGTGCAGCAGGAATACCTGATGAAATACCGGGTCCACGGCGGCTCGATCACCTCGCAGTCGTTCGAGCGCCTGCGGACGAAGTACCAATGGGCGCGGGACTGCATGCGAGCGCGCCGGAAGGGCCTGCCGGAGCCCACCTGGGAAGACTACGTGGCCGCGCGGCGCAACGCCCCGTGGTGGAAGCGGCTGAACCGGTGGCGCAAGACCAACGCCAGGAAGTTTTACCGGCAGTCAGCCCAGGACCTGATCTCCAACCACACCTTCCGCGCGGCTTTCGAGGTTTTCCTGGCCATGCTACTGCAGCCGTCTTACGCGGCTCCCCGTTTGCTGGGACAAATTCACCGATGACCACATCCCATCCACAAATCGGACTGCAAGCGACGGGGGATCCTGCTGTGCCGCACGATGGACAAGCTAAAGGACGGCATGAGACTTTGCCTCCCGGCGAGGAGTCCAAAATGGAAATCCTAGAGAAGACCATGCCAGTCAAGGAATGTCCTCCCAAGCGAGCCGTCCTGGGAGTCGGCATCAGCACGACGAGTTATGCCGAGGTCGCCCGATACTGCAAGCAGTGGATTGAGGCGCGCCACAACTGGACGGAGAAAACCCCCGGGCTCCCACCCTCGCCCGCCGGGCGCTACATCTGTGTCACGTCGGTTCACGGCACGGTCACTGCGACCATGGATCCCCTTTTTCGAGCAATCCTGAACGACGCCGATATCGCCACTCCTGACGGCATGCCCGTGGTATGGGCGTTGCGTTCTTTCCAGGTGACCGGGCAACAGAGGGTGTACGGGCCCGAATTGATGCTCGTGATCTGCGAGCAAGCGGCGCAACTGGGGCACCGCCTCTTTCTCTACGGCGGGCGCGAGGCAGCGCTGCAAGACCTGCGCCGGCGGCTGCTGGAGCGGTTTCCCCGCCTAACGATAGCAGGGACCTATTCCCCGCCGTTTCGGGCGCTCACTCCCGAAGAGGACGCCGCCGTCTCAGAAACAATCACCCGGTCGAACGCCGACATCATCTTCGTGGGTCTCAGCACGCCAAAGCAGGAAAAGTGGATGTCTCAACACCGGGATCGGTTCCCCGGCGTCGTCCTGGTGGGGGTCGGCGCGGCGTTTGACTTTCATGCCGGGCGCGTCCGGCAGGCCCCGCCGTGGATGCAGCGTGCGGGGCTCGAATGGTTGTTCCGGCTGCTGATGGAGCCGCGAAGGCTCTGGAAGCGTTACTTGCTGGTCACGCCGTTGTTTCTTCCGTTGTGGGCGATGCAGAAAGTGGGAATTCTCAAGTATCGCGACGTACCTTGAAATCGAAAAGGAGATCGAAAGCGCGTATGTCAGAACAAACAAAGGTTCTAGTTACTGGAGCGGGTGGTTTCATCGGACATCATTTGGCGAAGTACCTGGTGGCCCGTGGTTACTGGGTCCGTGGTGTCGATATCAAACTGCCGGAGTATGAGCCGACTGCGGCGCACGAGTTCCAGGTCCTGGATCTTCATCTGTGGGAGCAGTGCCTTCAGGCCACGCACGGCATGGACGAAGTGTACGGTCTGGCCGCCAACATGGGCGGCATCGGCTTTATCGAGAACAACAAGGCCGTGATCGTGCGCGACAATACGCTGATCAATCTGCATTCGATCGAGGCGGCGCGCTTGAACGGCGTCAAACGATACCTCTACACTTCGAGCGCCTGTATCTATCCGGGCTACCTGCAGAAGGGCGTGGACGTGATCCCGTTGAAGGAAGAGGACGCCTACCCAGCCGACGCGGAAGACGGCTACGGTTGGGAGAAGCTCTACATGGAGCGGGCCTGCCGCCACTACCGCGAAGATTTCGGCCTGGAGACCAGGATCGTCCGATTCCACAACATCTTCGGCCCCCTGGGAACCTACGACGGAGGCCGCGAAAAGTCACCTGCGGCCATGTGCCGCAAGATTGCCCTGGCGAATGACGGGGATGAGATCGAGGTTTGGGGGGACGGCGAGCAGACGAGATCCTATTGCTACGTTGATGATTGCGTCGAGGGTATCTATCGACTCATGCGGTCAGACTACGCCGAGCCGCTGAACCTCGGACAGGACCGCTTGATATCGGTCAACGAGCTGGTTGACATGGTGGCCCACGTTGCCGGCAAGCGGATCGGGAAGCGGTACGATCGGAGCAAGCCGCAAGGCGTCCGCGGGCGGAACAGCGACAACACCCGGCTGCGCCAGGTGCTGGGCTGGGAGCCTTCGATCTCTCTCGAAGAAGGCCTCGATAAGACCTATGATTGGATATCGTGCGAGCTGCGCAAAGCCGGCCGGATGCTGCCGGCAACAGCGTCCGTCGGGCCCTTCGTCCCAACGTTCACGGGAAAGTCATGACGCCTCCCCAGATCGGCGGTCACGACCCGACGGCGAGGGAGGCCAGTGTGGCCCGTCTGTTTCGGGAACTCGGGCAACGGGAGGCGCGTTACGCCGTGCCCGGTAACTACGAATGCCTGCCCGCGTTGCGCCGCCGCGTCCGCGCCGCGTTTGAAGTGGCGGCGGCCGGGGCGCGCCAGACTGCTCGCGCGGCTCCGGCTATTCCGGGCAGATACATCTATGATGGAGACAAGGGTCCTTGAGGAACTCTTCGCGACGGGGGGGTAGGCCATGACACATCCTCAGATCGACCGTTACGACCCGACCGCAATGGAGGCCAGTGTGGCCCGCCTGTTCCGGGAACTCGAGCAACGCAAGGTGCGCTACGCCATGCTCCGGAACTACGAGTGCCTGCCCGAGCTGCGCCGCGACACCCACGCCGATCAGCCCACGGACATCGATCTGGTGGTCGATTCCCGGGACATGAGGATCTGGCGCGAGGCAGTCACAGAGGTCGCCGAACAGGGCGGCTGGGACACGCTGGTGGAGTGCGATCACTGGACGCAGTCGCAGGTGCGGCACCACCACATCGAGGCCTTTCATTTTTACCGGCTCTCACCGCCCCAGTTTCTTCAGATCGACCTGTTTCACTCCTACCTGGTTTGCGGGCTGCCGCTGGTCGATGAACGGGAAATGCTGGAAGGCCGGATCTACGATGCCGACCGTAACCTCACCCGGATCGATCCGTTGAAGGAGAACCTGCATCGACTGTCGCTGCTCTACACGGTGCTTTGCGACAATCCCAAGGCTGTCAAGGTCTCCCGGGATGGGGAAAAGCTGGTGCGGTTCTGGAAGTCGGAGCAAGAGAGATTCGGCCGGGTGGTGCGGGCGCACTTCTCGGTTCTGGGTGTACAAGCCATCCAGGCGCTGGAGCAGGGCGACCTGCCGCGGTTCCTGAGGAAAATGCGCTGGGCCAGAGTCTACTTTTTGATGAAGTTCGCGCTTTCGCATCCCCTTCGGACGCCCTGGTACGGGCTCTGCCGAACGCGGGAAAACCGGTTGCGGTTTTTAACCCGGCAATGCGGACGAGTGGTGCGAGTCTACGCGCCGAAAGGGGAGCACCGGCGGCTGCTGCGCGAGGTGATGGATGATCTGGCGCGGAATAACTTCGTGGACGAATGGAAGGAAAGGGCCGCCGGATCGTGGAAGCTCGGTCCGGACGAGCGCGCGGTGATGGAGCAGGGCGGCCTGGTAATCCAGTGGAGCGACCGAGAAAAAGCTCACATCGACGTAGCGAGCAACTGCAGCGCCGAGGCGTTGCGTGCGCGCGTGGTCCGCGTATTGGTCGAGCGCCACGAGATTCTGTCGGTTCGCCCGGCGGCAGCGGCGACCGCCTGACAGGCGAAGATCACAGATGATGACACATTCTCAGATCAGCAGTTACGAGCCGACAGCGGTGGAGGCCAGCGTGGCCCGTCTGTTCCGGGAACTGGAGCAACGCAAGGTGCGCTACGCCGTGCTGCGCAATTACGAGCTGCTGCCCTCGCTGCGCCGCGAAGACGGCTCCGCGCAGCGCACGGACATCGACCTGGTGGTCGATTCCCGGGACCTCCCCTCCTGGCGCGAAGTCGCCAAGGATGTCGCGGAACAGAACGGCTGGGATGCTCTGACCGAATGCGATCACTGGATGCAATCGCCGGCCCAGCACCACAACGCCGAGGTCTTTCGCTTTAACCGGTTTTCACCGCCGGAGTTCCTTCATGTCGATGTGTTCCACGGCTACCTCATCTCCGGGCTGCCCCTGGTGGACGAGGCAGGGATGCTGGCGGGAAGGATCAAAGATCCCGGGGGCCGCTTTACCCGCATCGACCCGGTGACCGAGAACCTCTACCGGCTGATGCAGGTCTACTCTCACTATTGCGAGAATCCGGCCTCTGCCAAAGTAACCCGCTATCGAAAGAGACTGCTGCAGTTCTGGGAAACGGATCGGGAACGATTCCGACGACGCCTCCGCTCCAAGTTCTTCCTTTTCGGCGAGCAGGCGGTCGAGGCGTTGCAGCAAGAGGACATGAATCGGTTCGCGCGAAAGATGCGGTGGGCGAGGTTGTATTTTACGGTGAAATTCTCCCTGGCCCATCCTGTTCGGACACCGTGGTATTGGTTTTGCCGGAAGCGCGAGAACCGGGTCCGCTTCTTTACCCGGCCGTGCGGGCGGGTGGTTCCGACCTGCGCGGCGGAAGAGAAGCGCCAGACTTTGCGCGACGTTTTGGATGAGCTGTCGTATAAGAATTTCATGGACCGATGGGCGGAGAGGACCGCGCCGGCGCAAGATATCAGCAAGATCGAGCGCTCCGTGATGGAACAGGGGGGGTTGGTGATCGAGTGGTCCAGCCCCGAGGCCTCCGAGCTTGTCATCACGGCAGCGGACGACCGGGAAAGCATCGCCAGAAAGGTCATCGAGATCCTCCTGGTCCGCCATCCTTGCTTGTTCCGTCGGGCCGAGAAGAAAGGCATTGCGGGTTGATACGAGAATGAGCAAACTGGCAGAACAGATGGACATCGAAAACGACGCCGACCTGGACCCCGTCCCGGTCGGGCCCGCTGACGCCGCCATCGCCAAGCGAGTCGCCTGGCTGGCAAGCCTGGGGAGGCCGCGGGGCATTTGCGTGGCCTTGGCCGGGCCTGACGGCGTCGGCAAGTCCACCGCCGTTGACGCCGTCCGGGAATGGTTCGAGCGCGAGCTGCCGTTCGTCAAAATCGAGCTGAGACGATGGCGACCCGGGCTGCTCCCGGATCTGGGGTCGTTCGTGGGCAGACCCAACGAGGCGGGCGCACCCCGGAAAACGCCGGGCCGCTTTCAGTTCGTCCGGCTGTTTTATTACCTCTTTGATTTCTGGTTAGGTACGTTGTGGAAGGACAGACGACGCTCCTCGTTCCCCAAAGTGATCATTTACGACCGCTGCGCCCTGGATATGCGGGTGCACCCGGTCCGTTTTGGGCTGCGCTCCGCACGGGGAACAAAGCTGCTGTGGCGGGTCACCCGCAAGCCGGATCTGGTAATTTTCCTTTCTGACAGTCCAGCACGGATCCTGGAACGCAAGCGCGAGCTCGAGAAGCACGAAGTGGAAGAGCAGCTCGAAACGTGGCTCCAACTGGCCCAGGAGGGCAAGGTCCGCGCCATCATCCGCATAGACGCCGGGGCCGAGGAAATTGGGGCGCGAGTCCGGGATCTGCTGTTGGAGACTTTGGTTCGCGAGAATGAAGCAGAGGCGGCCGGCGCCGGCGCCCCCGAGCAGGGCCTGCGACGGATCGGCTCGATCCTGACGGGGAACGCCGATAGCGCGGAGCTTTCGACGACGGGAGAGAAAGCGGGTTGGGAAGAGACGGCTCGATTTGCCGTTTTGCCGACAAGCTCCAGCCCGCGATTTCTCGTTCCGCTCGAACCGCGGCAAGCCGCGGGCCGCTCGCTTGATGTTTATAACGCTCAGAAACCGTTTGCCCGGTTGTGCAAACAGTTACTGCGGGCCGGACTGAGGGCGGGGGTCGCTCAGCCCTTGCTGCGCGACCGGGCATCCCTACTAGTTCGCTCCGATATCGCAAAGGAAAGCCGGGACCTGGTGCTGCTCCGGGAACACCTGGGCAAGGTACTCGGACGCGATGACATTGCGGTTAGTGTTTCGCTTGGCACTCCCGGGGTCTATCAAAAACCGGCTCTGCAAGTAATGGATGGAGCGGGAACAATCCTGGGATACGCCAAAGTCGGCTGGAACCCCGATACCATCGGGCTGGTGCAGAACGAAGAGTCTACGTTGAAAACGCTGCAAAACGCAGCCCTCGGCGCCGCGATCGTGCCCCGGGTCTTGCACGCGGGGTGGTGGAATGGCTTCTATTTGCTGGTGCAGGAGCCCGCGGTCGGGTCGTCGCGAAAGCCTCCGGTGGAGATCGACAGCCGTCACATCCGCTTTTTAGTGGAGCTGCTCGGCGCTTTTCCCACTCAGGGAGCACTCCCCTGGAGCGAGATCACCCCGCAGATCCATCGGCGGTTGGAGCAATTGAAGGCCGGCGGCTTCCATTACTATGCCCACACCTTGGAGACCGCCGTGAAGTATTGCCGGGGACGCGTGGGATCGGCATCGGTTCCGTGCGGCCTGGGGCACCGGGACTTTGCCCCGTGGAACACCCGCGTGAGGGACAGCAGGCTCATCGTGTTCGATTGGGAATACGCCGACAGTGCCACTCCGGCCGGCTGGGATCTGTTTCATTTCCTGGTCGAGGCGGCCGTGGAGCTGCAGGGCAAGTCGGCGGCGGAGATTTACCGAAGCATCCTGGGCCCGGGCGCAGTGCGTAGCCGCGTGGAGGGGTATTTCCAGAGCCTCGGCCTGTCGCAGGACTGGATCGAGCCGTTGTTCGTCTCGTACCTGGCCGAAGCTCTCAACCGAAATCTCGACCTCGAGGAGCGGACCCTCGGCAGCAAAGATGGGCTGTTGCGAAGGACCTATGGAACGCTGCTGGCGCTCGTCTGCCGCACCGGAGCAGGCGCGAGATGAAGCAACGGCTGAGAGTCTTGGTTTCCGCTTATGCCTGCGAGCCCGACCGGGGATCCGAGCCCGGAACGGGCTGGAACTGGGTGCGGCAGATTGCGCGTTACAACGACGCCTGGGTGATCACCCGGGTGAACAATCGCCGGGTGATCGAGGCGGCTTTGGCCAAAGATCCCCTGCCCAACGCGCACTTCATCTACTTCGATCTGCCGCGCTGGGCGCGCTTTTGGAAGCGGCGCAGGCGCGGGTTGCATCTCTATTACTACCTGTGGCAGATCGGGGCTTACGTATTAGGGAAGCGGTTACATCGGCAAGTGCGCTTCGATCTGGTCCATCACGTCACTTTCGCGATGTACTGGATACCCAGCTTCCTCTCTCTGCTGCCGGCGCCGTTGCTGTGGGGGCCGGTGGGCGGCGGCGAGACGGCGCCGGCCAGCTTCCGGCGCGCCCTCGGTCTGAGAGGCAGGCTTTTCGAGATCCTGCGTAACGTGGCGCAGGCCGTGGGGCACCTGGATCCATTCGTCCGCACGACGGCTCGTCGGGCCGCCCTGGCTCTGGCCACTACCGACCAGACCGTGGAGCGCCTGAAACGACTGGGTTCCCGCAGAGTCCAGGTCTGCTCTGCCATGGGGATGCCTTCGGATGAGATCGAGTCCCTCGGCAGGCTGGAACGGGCCAAGGACGGCGTTTTCCGGCTGCTAAGCGTCGGCGAACTGCTTCACTTGAAAGGCTTCGATATGGGGATACGCGCCTTTGCGAAGCTGAAGGGCGTCCTCCCCAACGCCGAGTACTGGCTGATCGGGGCGGGACCGGAGCGGCAGCGGCTGGAAGACCTGGCACGCGAGCTGGGAGTGGCCCAGAAGGTCCGATTCTGGGGCGCGTTGCCCAGGCCCCAGGTGCTGGAGCGGCTCGGGCAGTGCGACGTGCTCGTTCACCCCGTTCTTCACGACTCAGGGGGCTGTGTCTGCACGGAAGCGATGGCGGCAGGGCGCCCCGTGGTCTGCCTGGATCTGGGGGGGCCGGCCCTCCAGGTGACTCCGGAAACCGGGTTCAAGATCACTCCTCTTTGCCCGGAGCAGGCCGTTCGCGACCTGGCCGAGGTTATCCACCTGCTGGCGGAGGAGCCGGCGCTGCGCGCCCGCATGGGCGAGGCAGCTCGCCGCCGCGTGCGCGAGAGCTTTGCCTGGGACACCAAAGGAGACCAGCTCCGAGACATATATGCATCGATCTTGAGACCGGCGGCTACAGTCTCCAATCAGAGGGCGTCTGCGGAGCTGGTGGTGTGAGCGGGATGAGTCAATCCTCAGTCTTTCACCTGGGATAAGAAAATGGAATGCCTGCCGGAAGCGTATTCGAAGGCGTGAGACGACCATGACGAGCCACGCTCTCCCATCCGCTTCCGCCTCGACGGCTGGACCCTCCACGCAGACACGGTTAGGTATACAATGCCCTTGATCAAACTGAGCTCAATACTGAGCTTGGAACCGAAGATGACCCAAAAAGCACCATGGGAGACGGAAACGGCTTGCGGCAGCTCAATGACCTGCTGCCCGCTGTGCGAAAGCAGCGATATCGGCGCGCTGTTCCCGAGCATATGGGTGTGGAAATGCGCGAAGTGCGGTATGATATTCCGAAATCCCCAACCCACCGAGGAGGAGTTAAGCAATTTTTACAATAAAGCCTTCCGCCCGGAAAACGTGGCTGCACACACCACGGGAATGGCGGGCACGACCCACTCGCTGGCAAGGCAGTATGTCTCTTACCTATCCCGCAAGATCGGCGTCAAGCGAAAAAGAGTCCTGGAATTCGGAGCAGGATTGGGAAACACCTGCCGGGCGCTGCGCGAGTGTGGAGCGGATGTCACCGCCATCGAACCGTTCGCCTGGAAGGAGTGTCGTAACGCCGGCATCACTACGTGCCGTTCGCTGGACGAACTGCCGGAAAGCTCCAAGTTTGATGTTATCATAGCTCTGGAGGTTATCGAGCACCTACGCTCCCCCTGGCTGAACTTGCGGCAGCTCCAAAGCCGTTTGCAGCCGGGCGGGTGGCTTTACGCGGCGACCCCAAACGCGGGCGGCCTGCGGGCGCGCCTGCACGGAGCGCAGTGGGGGGAGCTTACCAAGTACGGACACCTGCTGTTTTACACCTCCGGTACCCTGGAGCTCGCCTTGAAAAAGGCCGGGTTTGCGCGGTGCGCCCGCGTGAGAAGTCACGTGCGGCATTCCAGGCATCCCGGCAAGGTCCTGGCGCATTACGCTCTGCAGTCGGCTGGGCTGGACGGTGATCTGAGGTACTTGGCCCAAACGGCCTAGGATGCAAAGGATGCAGAGAGCGCCGCAAGTGTACCCAGAGCGCCCGCGAGAGCGGGTTGAGCCGCCGCTGGGTATGGTCAGTCCCGAACTCCCTTATCCAGGCAAGTCAGCCGTGCGCGCGCCTGGCCTGGGCTTGTTCCTACTTGTGTGCTGGATTCTCTCCCTGGCCGGTCTCTCGGCGCCGGGGCGCAGCGGGCCGCTGACCGTGGGAGCCCTGGACTCGATCGCGGTGGTCAAACTGGCGACGCGTGGCATTGCTTTCGTGGTGCTCGCGCTGATTCTGCTGCGATACATCCAAACCAGAAGGTCGCGGGTGCTACTGCAGCGGCTTTTTCCGCTCATGTTGTTCGCCGGCTGGACGGTTGCCTCCATCTATTGGTCGGCTCTTCGGACGGTGACCATCGGCCATGCCGGCGAGGTGGTTCTGCTTGTAATGCTGTCCACCGCCGCCGGCTTTCTTTCCCTGGAGGAAGCGGACCACAAGAGAATTTGCTGTCACCTGACCATAATTACGGTGCTGATGAGCCTGTTGTTGATCGTTCTCAACTTCGGCCAAATCCTGGCAGGCGACCGTCCGGTGGGATATATGCATCCCAATGACCTAGCCAAGACCGCCGGGGCCGGCCTGATGATGTTGACGTGCTGCCATTTGCTCTGGAGATGGCAATGGACGCGCAGGCTTCTCGTGCCCGCGGCCGGCATTCTGTCGTTCGCGATCTTCGCCGCACGATCCCGCACGGCGTCGACTCTGACGCCTCTCATGCTGCTGCTGATCTGCTGGCTGCTCCGAAAAAGCCGCACCCTGGTTGTCGTGTGTGCTTTGTGCGGTCTGCTGGCGGCGGTGATTGCCTATAACCAGACGGCCGAGCCCTTGCAGGATTCCGTCGTAGCCTATATGGCACGCGGCCAGAGGAGCGACGAATTGGTGGGCCTGAGCGGCCGGACCGAGCTGTGGACGATCGCCTTACAATCATTCCAGGCCTCACCGATTTTCGGCAGCGGCTACTACGTGATGACCGAGACAGGGTTCTTTGACGTGTGGGGAAAGCGCCAGTGGCAGACAGCTCACAACGCGTTTCTGCATGTTTTGACCGGCCTGGGCCTGGTCGGCCTCTTTTTCTTTCTCTGGGGGCTGGTCGCCGCCATGCGACCGTCTCTAGTGGCTCTGAAGGACCTGGGCCGTAGCCGAAAGGCTGAGTGCCTGGCCGCCGTGATGGTGATATGGTACTGCGCCATGGGAATGTTTGAGCTGTCCTTTTTCGGGCCGGTCGACACAGCGGTGGTGATTTTCTTCGTGACACTGGGAATTTCTGCGGGCAGGCCCCCAGCCCCTGGTCCGGATCGCCTTTATCAACCATGATGGAGCGTCCCGCGTCTGTTGGGGATGCCGATCGGGTGTTACCGGGGCCTCGGCGGCGCGGAACTGTCCTTCGGCGGCGGCATCGACCCGGCGATTGCCCTCTTCTATGTCACCCTGGAATAGCAGCGGGCCAACTGTAGCTGTCACGGGTCGCGGCTGACCGGCGGTCATGAGAGTGCTGATTCTCCACAACCGATACCGCTATGCCGGGGGTGAGGACACGGCGGTCGAGGGTGAAGTCCGCCTTCTGCAGAAACGGGGCGTGGAGGTGCTGTTTCACGAGGCGCACAATCCATCGCCGGATGCTTTCCCCCTCTCCGCCAAAGTGAAGTTCGCCGTGTCGTCGGGCTGGTCGAAGCAGTCCTATCGACAGGTGCGGCAATTGTGCCTCGACTACCGGCCCGACGTGGCTCACGTTCACAATTTCTGGTTCTCCCTGACGCCTTCGGTCCACGCCGCCAGCCACGACGCCGGTGTGGCGACCATCCAGACTCTGCACAATTTTCGGTTACTGTGCGCCAATTCGCTGTTTCTGCGCCAGGGCCAGATTTGTGAGGACTGTCTGGGGAAGGTCCCCTGGAGGGGAGTCGCCCGGCGCTGCTATCACGGTTCCTTTGTGGCGTCCGCAGCCGTCGGGACCATGATGGTGACCAACCGGGCCCGCGACACCTGGAACCGCCACGTCGACGCCTTCCTCACTCCCAGCGAATTCGCCCGATCGAAATTCATAGCCGGAAACCTGCCGGCGGACCGCGTCTTCGTGAAACCAAACGTGGTGGAAGACTTCGGGCGCGCCCCACTGCCGGCTTCGGCGTCCAACCGGGTGGTCTACGTCGGCCGGCTCTCGGAGGAGAAGGGCGTTTCGCTGCTGCTGTCGAGCTGGGCGGCTTCGGGACTGGGAAGCTTCGGGCGGCTGCTGATCGTGGGGGACGGTCCGGCGGCGTCCTCCTGCCGCCTCCAGGCGCAGTCGCTGGGCCTGGAGCCTCCGAGCGTGGTGTTTGCCGGCAAGACGAGTCCCGAGGAAGTGCGCCGGCACATCGCCGAGTCCCGCGCGGTCGTGCTGCCCTCGCTGTGTTATGAGAGCTTCGGCCTCGCCGTTGTGGAAGCGTTCTGCGCCGGACGCCCGGCGGTGGTTTCCGGCATCGGCGCTCTGGCCGACATCGTGGCCGACGGCCGCACCGGCCTGAAGTTCCAGCCGGGAGATGGCCCAGCTCTGGCGGGTGCGCTCTCCCAAATCCTGCGCGACGACGCCCTGGCCGACCGGCTGGGCGACCGTGCCAGAAGCGAGTACACGGAGCGCTACACGACCGAGCGCAACTACGAAATGCTGATGCGAGCCTACCGATTCGCAATCGAGCGCCGAGGAACCGAGCTGCCGGAAACCCTGCGGGCGCCCGAGCCGGCGGCGGATCGCAAACTGCCATGAGCCGCCCGCCCCGCACCCCCGCCGTGGTGACCACCAGTTGGGACGACGGACACCCGCTGGATGTTCGGGCGGCCGAGTTGCTGGCTTCCTACGGGCTGCGCGGCACCTTCTACGTGCCGGTTACCTATTCTGAGTACCCTAGACTCGACAATCAGCAGATCCTGGCGCTGCGCCGCCTGGGGATGGAGGTCGGCTCCCACACCATGACCCACGCCGAACTGACCCGTCTCGACGACGCGGCCTTGCGCCGGGAGTTGGTCGACAGCAAGCACTACCTGGAAGACCTGCTGGGCGAGCCGGTCCCCGCCTTCTGTTATCCCAGGGGCCACTTCAATCGCCGGCTGTGCGCTCTGGTCGCCGAGGCGGGCTACCAGTTGGGCCGTACCACGGTCGCTTTTCGGACCGACTACGAGTTTGATCCCATCCGCATGCCCGTAGGCTTTCAGTTTGTTCCCCACTCCTATCAGATTCACGTGCGCCACGCGCTGAAAGAGGGGAACGTCAAGGGACTGATCGATTGGCACCGGCTCTGGGGCAGAGAGCGGGACTTGGTGCGGCTCTCCACGCGAATGCTGGAGCACGTTCTGGAGTCCGGCGGAATCCTGCACATTTGGGCGCATTCCTGGGAAATCGAGGAGGCCGGACTCTGGCAGAGCCTGGAAGAAACATGCAAGTTCGTAGCCGGCTGTCGAGGAATCACCCCCTGCACGAACTCGCAGGTCCTGGCGAGCCGGCCGGCGGTGGGTTCCGAGCCGTGCGCGGCAGCAAACGGCCGCTAACGCGAGAACTCCATGCCCCACCCCAGTGCAGGCGAAAACGACGGTAGTCCGACTGGCCGGTGAAATGGCCCGCAAGCAGAAGCTCCTGCTGGTCGCCACGGCGTTGCTGTTGGCAGTCGATTGGTCGTGCGGGCAGAGGCCCGCCCGCCGGTCCTCGCCGGAAGACTCCTCGGTTCCCGAACCGCCGGAGGTCCAGGTTCGCCGGATTCCGGAGGAGACGGCAACCACGGTTCTTTACGTCGACGGCCAGTCAGCGGCGGCGTCGGATGAAAACCCCGGCGCCGCACGGCTCCCGTTTCGGACCATTTCCCGGGCGGCGCAAAGGGCCCACGAGAACAAGAGGCGCGGCATCGGGACCAAGGTCTTGATCCGCCCCGGCGTCTACCGCGAGCAGGTCATTCTCCCGATCAAAGAGGGAGAAACGACCGCGCCGCTCATTTTCGAGGCAGCCGTTGGCGGAAAGGTCATCTTATCCGGCTCCGATGTCTGGACGGGCTGGCAACGAGTTGAGGGAAACGTCTACCGGCACGCCTGGCCGTACCACTGGGGGATGGCGCCCTACCCACGAGGCTGGGAGGGCGAGGTAATCCTGCCGCCCGTGGTCCGAAGGCGGGAGATGGTATTCTTGAACGGCACTCTGCTCGAGCAGGCGCTCGCCTACCGCGACCTGAAAGACAACAGCTTCTACGTCTCGGAGCAGGATTCAACGCTCTATCTCAGGGCCGCCCCAGGTCTCGACGTGGAGAAAGCGGCCATTGAGGTTTCCACCCGCTCGCCCTTATTCCGCGCCCAGAGCCAGCACAATCTCGTCTTGCGAGGCATGCAGTTCGTGCAGGGAAACACGCCGCTCAGCGAAGGGGCGGTCGCCATCACCGACTCCTCGGATGTACTGATCGCAAACTGCGACTTCTCATGGAACAGTTCGATAGGCCTGTTGGCGTCGGGGGTTTCGAACCTGACCTTGCGCCACAACTCCGCCAATCACAATGGAGCCGCGGGCATCGACGGCTACCAATGGAAGCGCGCCTTTCTCGAAGGAAACGAGACCTCGTATAACAACTGGCGGGGGGCCTGGGGCGGATTCACCGGGTGGGCCCCGGCCGGGACCAAAGTGGCGCTGCTGCATGAGGGCACGATCCGTGACCACCGCTCCTTCGGCAATCAGTGCCGCGGCTTCTGGCTGGATTCCGACAACTCCCACGTGACCGTTGAAGGGGCGCTCTGGTGCCGGAATCTGAGAGACGGGGTCTTTGTCGAAGCCAACGCGGGCCCCATCCTGATCCGGAACAGCGTCATCGCCGGAAACCAGAACGGGTCCGGCATCGCGGGAGCCAACTCCGCCGGCGTGAGCCTGGTGAGAAACCTGATCTATGGTAATGCCCGCTCCCAGATCGAGATCACGGGAGTATTGGACCGCACAGTGACCGATTGGGAAACCGGCGCTACGCGGAATGTCCAGGCAAGTCACTGGACGCTGCGGGAAAACCTGGTGGCCAGCTCGGAGCCGGCGCAGCCGCTGCTGCTGACACCCAACTGGAAGCCGTTCCGGGCCACGCTAAACTCGGAGGGCAACCCCTGGGAGCATCCCGGCGGCGGGCGGCCTTTTCGGGTGGGGCCGTTCTCTCTCACGCTGGCCCAGTGGCAGTTCCTCACGGGCAGCGAGGCTCACTCGGTATTGACCAACACACTAGCCGAGGACGCTGATCTCAGGCGATTGTTATCCCCAGAACCGGCAGAAGGGGCGGGAGTCAGTGAGCGCCAGTAACCGGCTCCTGACCGGCCGGCGCCGCCCGCACCGCGGGGGCAGGTGCGCCTTGCCTGTATTCGCCTCGCGTTTGGGATCGGCCGGCCGTGCCGTTGAACGGCGGATCTCACCGGAACCAGCAGTGCTCGTGCGCCCGGGCGGCCGTGCGCCCGGCAGAAGGATACCTGCACCCTGTATAGATCGTACTATGAATTCGTACTAGCATGTACGCTACCTGCTCTTATTTCGTACTACGTCTTTTTGCCTAGCCTAACGGGACTAAGCCTCGGGGTGAATACGAAAAAATTGCACGGGAGATTGAGCAGAAAAGGGGTGATTGTCGATAGGACGGATGGCGGCAGGGTTTGCCAGTCCCGCTTATTCGTACTGGCCATGGTTTGGCGAGCCGATTGCATCGTCTTAGAGCCCGTCGGAAGCGCGGCCGCCAAACTTCTAGCCCGATGGCGTGGCCGAAGCACCTCCGCCCAAATACCCCCGTGCATACATCAACGTCGTCCCCCTCGTTGCGAATTGCTTTCTTATCGGTATTTCTGATCTGTGGCGCCCGCTCCGCCGAAGCGGGCACGACCTATTACGTGGATTCCGCCGGCGGAAACGACGCCAACAGCGGGACGTCGACCGCCGCCCCCTGGCGGACCATCGGCAAGGTGAAGAACGCCGCCTTGGGCCCTGGTGATACCGTCCTGCTCAAGCGCGGCGGAGTGTGGCGAGAGCAGCTCACAGTCAACCACTCGGGCGCGGCGGGAAATCCGATCACCTACGCCGATTACGGCTCCGGCAACAAGCCCCTGCTCATCGGCGCCGATGTTCTCAGCTCCGGCTGGACGCTCGGCGGAACCAACCAATGGGGCGTTGCTGTGTCCCAGCAGCCGAACCAGGTCTTTTTCAACGGGGTGCGTGGCACTCCCGTCACTTCCCTGGCCGGCGTCACCAGCCCCAACACCTGGTATTGGGACTCGACCTCCAAACTTCTCCGGGTCTACTCCGCATCCAATCCGGCCACCGCCTACACGAATCCAGGAGTGGAAGCGCAGGCGGGCCGCAGCGGCGTGGACGTTTTCAACCAGGGCTTTATCACCCTTCGCAATATCGCCGTCACCCGGAACGATTACGGCCTGGTGTTGCACGGCGGCGCACCGAATAATCTCCTGGATTCGGTGGAGGCAAGCTACAGCTTTTACGACGGCATCGGCATCCAGGACGCCGGCTCGGTCAACAACTCGGTGATCAATTGCATCGCCCACGACACTTTGCGGGACGGGGTGCTGTTCTGGGACGGCGCCGACAAGGGGACCATCAGCGGCGGAACCTACTATAACAATCCGGAATCCGGCGCCGAGCAGGGCCTGTCGGCCGGTGGCACTATCTCCCAGGTGACCGCCTACAACAATACATACGGCGTGAAGGCCTACGGCGGCGCGGGAGCGGAGTCCACGACGGCCAATATCACCATTCAAAATAATACGGCCTACGGCAATTCCTCCTTCGGGATTGATGTCGATTACGCGGGCCCGGGCATTATCGTTCAGAACAACACGTCTTATTCCAATGCCTCGCACGGCATCGCCATCGAAGGCACCACGGCGGGCGCGATTGTGAGGTACAACATCACTCACGGCAACGGCGGCGGCCAAGGGAGCGTAGCGGGAATCATATTGGACGGGACGACGAGCGTCCAGGTCTATTACAACATTCTCTACGCAGAGTCCATTGGAGTCTGGACCCTTGGCTCGAAGAATCCGGTGATTTATAACAACACCGTATACAACAGCGATACCTGTGTCGGCATCGAGAACGCCACCACGGGCGCTGCGGTGAAGAACAACATTGGCGCCGGCTGCCGGACGTACATCGTCCTGCTGGACACCGACTCGCAGTCGGGAATGGTTTTCAACAACAACGATTGGGTGGTGAGCGGCGCAGCGGTGCTGCAACGGCAGAACACATCCTACAACCTGGCCGGGTGGAAGAGCGCCACCGGCCAGGACCAGAACTCTATTTCGATCGACCCCCGCTTTGTGAACCCGTCGGGAAACGACTTTCACCTGCAGTCGTCTTCTCCGGCGATCAACGTCGGGACCAATGTCGGCTTGACGGCCGACTTCGGCGGCGCGGCAGTGCCCCAGGGCGCGGGCGTCGACCTCGGCGCCTATGAATACAGCGGCGGCGTCACACCGCCGCCCGGGGTGAGCGGCCTCAGTTGCAGTCCGGGATCGATCGTGACGCCAAGTACGACGAGCTGCACCATCACGCTGAGCGGGGCGGCGCCCGGCAGCGCGGTGGCCGTTACGGTTACGAGCGGCAGTGGGAGCGCGACGTTCTCTTCGCCGGTGACGGTGCCCTCAGGGCAAACCAGCGCCGGCTTCACGGTGACGGGAACGGCGGTGGGAGCCGACACGACGGCCCTTCTGACCGCCAGCGCTAACGGAACCTCGGCTCAGTTTTCGCTGGGACTGTTGGCGCC
>JBGOUJ010000003.1:0-48767 GCA_041477005.1 Terriglobia bacterium
GCAGCGTCACCTCCGCCACGTGCAGGTGGCGCTCCTGGGAAACGATTACGTGCGCTTCCGGCTGGTGCCGCTTCCCCAGGATTTTCTGGATCTTCTGGAACCTGCCTTCCAGTTTCCTCTTTTGAGCTTCGGATAGCTCGACGTGTCTCCCGGTATAGTGTACGTTCATGAGCAAACCCCTGCGCGAAGAATTCAGTTCTTCACACGGCGCTGGTGGGTGGAGGGAATCCTCATATCCTCGCGGTACTTGGCTACCGTCCGGCGGGTCACCATGATGCCCAGGGACTGTAAGATACGCGTGATCTGATCGTCGGTGAGCGGGTGGGTGCGGTCTTCGTCGTCGATCAGCTTCTTCACCTTCCGCTTCAGAATCAGCAGCGAGGTCGATTCGCCCGCCGGCCCTTGCACCGCCTCCGAGAAAAAGTACCGTAGCTCGAAGACCCCCTGCGGCGTGTGGACGTACTTGTTGGCCACGGCGCGAGAGACCGTGGAGGGATGCACGCCGACCTCCTCGGCCACCTCTTTGATCATCATCGGCCGCAGGGAATCGATGCCGCGGTCCAGAAATTCCGTCTGGCGGCCGATGATGGCTTGGCACACCTTGAGGATGGTCTGCTTGCGCTGCTCGATGTTCCGCATCAACTGGATGGCGGAGCTGTACCGCTCTTTGACATAGTTGCGAACGTCCTTGCTCGAGCCGTCCCGCTCGAGCAGGTTGCGGTATTGGCGGTTGAGGCGCAACTGGGGCAAATCGTCGTCGTTCATCGCAACCTGGTAACCGTCGCCGACCTTGACGAACGCCACGTCGGGCTCGATGAGCTTGGCCCCCTCGGTCGAATAGCGCTGGCCCGGCCGAGGATCCAGCTTCTTGATCATCTCGACCGCTTTTTCAATGTGGGCCGGAGGCCGGCCCAGCGCCTTGGCCAAGGCCTTCCAGTCGTGGCTCTGGAGCAGGCCGATGTGGTCCGAGACGATGCGCCAAGCGACGCCTCCCTCGGCTCCGAGGCCGCGGAGCTGGATCAAGAGGCACTCCCGCAGGTCGCGCGCCGCCACGCCCAGCGGATCGAGCTCCTGCATGATCTTCAGCGCCGCCTCGGCGTCTTCCAGCTTCACCGCGGCGCCCTCGGCCACCTCTGCCAGGCCGATGGTCAGGTAGCCGCCTTCGTCCAGGTTGCCGATGATCAGCGCGGCGGCCGCCACCACGCTCTCGGTCGCGCTGACCAGGCTGAGCTGCCAGTGCAGGTGGTCGCTGAGGCTGGTGGGCGTGGCCAGGAAGGTCTCAAACGAGGGCCTCTCCACCACTTCGGAGGCCGGGGACTTGTAGCCCGGATCCAGGTAATCGTCGAAGAAGGACCCGAAGTCAATCTCCTCGAAGGGATCCTTGGTTTCAGCGGCGTCCTTGGCCGGCTCCGCGTCGGTCGGGGTTTCCAGGGCGGCGGCCGATCCCGGGCCGTTGAGGGAGAGAAGCTCGGGAGCAGCCTCCAGGTCGAGGGCTGACTCCGCAACCCCGGCCGCTTCCAGGATTTCGCGGTCGGCGGGATCCCCCAATCGTTCCCCTTCGAGGTCGAGTTCCTCGGACGTGAGGCCCTCGGCAGCGGGGGTTTCGTCCTCGCTCAGCTCTTCCAGAACCGGGTTTTCCACCAGCTCCTGGGTGATCATCTCTTTGAGTTCCAGCTTGTTCAGGGCCAGCACCGTGACCATCTGAACCAAGCCGGGCGTCAGAATCTGCTTCTGCGCCAGCCGCAAGGACAACCTGGGCTGCATCAACATCGTTGCAATTATTATACCAAGCCGGCGGGCGCCGGATCGCGGAACGCGGATGGCGGGGAATCTATCGAAGGGAAAAAGTTTCGCCCAGGTAGACCCGCTTGACCTCGGGGTCCCGGCCCAGCTCGCTCGGAGCGCCGGCCCGGAAGATCTGGCCGTTGTTGATGATGTAGGCGCGGTCGGTAACGGTCAGGGTCTCGCGAACGTTGTGGTCGGTGATCAGGATGCCGATTCCCGATTGTTTCAGGCCGAAGATGATGCGCTGCAGCTCCAGGACCTGTTTGGGATCGATGCCGGAAAACGGCTCGTCGAGCAGCAGGAATTGGGGGGAAATCACCAGGGAGCGGGCGATTTCCACCCGCCGGCGCTCGCCGCCCGACAACTGGTAGGCTTTGCTGTGCCGGACGGTTTCCAGTCCCAACTGCTCAATCAGGTTTTCCAGCCGCTCGCGGCGCTCGTGCTCGGGAATGGAAAGCGTCTCCAGAATGGCCAGCAGGTTGTCTTCCACGCTGAGCTTGCGAAACACCGACGGCTCCTGCGGCAGATAGCTGATGCCGCGGCGGGCGCGCTGGTACATGGGCTGATCCGTGATGTCTTCGTCGTTGAACCAGACGCGGCCGGAATCGGCGCTGATCAGCCCGACGATCATGTAGAACGAAGTCGTTTTCCCGGCCCCATTGGGGCCGAGCAGCCCGACCACCTCGCCCAGGCTGACCGAGACGGAAAGATCGTCTACGATCTTGCGTCCGTGATAAGTCTTGGAAAGAGCCTCAGTATGCAAAGTGCCCATGCAACGCCGTGAAACGACAGAAGCACACAGAAGAACACAGATCGAAGCCGACTTGTTCCGGTCTTATCTGTGCTTATCGCTGTTCCTCTGTGGTTCTAATCGCTAGTTCCGCTTGAGCTTCTGCCGGCTTTGGGAACGGGCCCCGGGCCGCCCGTTCACCAGCAGCCTATCATCGTCGATGTAGTAGGTCAATTCCGCGCCTCGGGTGAAGCCGTGATCGGGCTGCTCCAGGGTGGGGACGCCGCCGCGCAGGACGACCTTTTCTTCGCCGGAGGTATACTCGGCCTGCTCGGCGTGGGCCTTTCGCGGGGCGCGCTTTTCGGCCGCGGTTTCCACAATTTCGACCTTGCTCCTGGCGAGCGCCCGCTCCAGCCGGGACTCTCCCTTCTCCCGGGCCGCGCCCTGGGGCCGTAGAACAGCCTCCAGCTCGCCCGCCCGGATGGTCATGCGCTCGCGCCGCAGCACCACCTGGCCGGTGTAGAAGGCGCGGTGGTCGTCGTCGGTGTAGAGCAACGAATCGGAAGAGATCGTGACCAGGCGGGACGGAGCGGGCTTTCCGGCATCCGCGGCCTGGCCGGAGGAGGAGCCAGGCTCGCTTGCCGGCTGTTGTTCCAGCAGCACGCTGGAGACGCCGCCGCGAGCGTGGAGCGTTTTTTCCTCGCGGTCGAGATCGATCTCCTGGGCCTGGACGCTGTTGCCGTCCTGCCACAGCCGCGCCGAGCCGCGATAGTGCAGAACGTGGTTGCGCTGCTCGGAATCGAACTTCTGGGCCGTGGCGTGCATCGGCTTGCCGGAATCAAAGAGGGCATCACTCGGCGCCTGGCCCGTGGCAGGCTTGTCCAAGTGGGTGGATGTGACGTTGCCTTCGGCGTGAAGCCGATCCTGCTTCTCATCCAGGATCAGCAAGTCGGCCGTGGTCAGGGAAGTCTCATCCCAGACCCTCGCGGCGCCCTCCAGGGTGGTCCGGTCATTGGGAACATCGAAGCGGGCGCCGTTGGCGGTGGCGTGGCGGGGGCCTTCCTCGTAGCGGAAGTGGGACCACTGGTGAAGCTCCTTCATCTGGCCGTCCTGCGGGTTGAAGAAGGCCTCGAGGCCATCGCTCCAGGTAAGCCGGGGTGGAGCCGGCTCTCCGGGCCGGGCGCCCTTCCGGGAAGCGGGTGGATCGCTGCGGAGCTGCACCTCGCCGACGGCCCGGAGCGTCTCGGGGCGGTTTCCCGGCCCATATTGAGTCCAGAGCCGCGCGGCCGTGAGCGTGCGTTTCCACTGTCCCGGCTGGTTGGGCAAAAACTCCAGGCGGCCCGGCGTGACGGTTTCGAGGCGGCGCAGCTCCCGCCCGCCGGGCATCATCTCGACCTTGATCGTTTCGGCGGTCAGGATCTTGGTTTCGGGCTGGGACCGCTCCTGGGATGCGGCCGGCACGCTCTCCACGCGGCCGTGCCCGCGCACTAAGGCCCCGGTGAGCTCGCTCTGGTTGGCGTCGGGCAGGGCGGTGAAATTGAGGTCCACGCGGCCGCCGGTCATTTTGACCACCCCGGTGGCCGTTTGGGAAACGATCTGGGCGTCGCCGACGCCGGCGGCGTCAGCCACGGTCTGCCCGGCAGTGAAGTTCACCTCGAGCGAGTTACCGCTGAAGCGCGTCTCGCGGTCCGGTGTGATGTCCCAGCCCTTTCCCTGCCGCGTTTCGACGCGCTTCAGATCTCCCTTGTCCAGATACACCGTGGAATCGCCGCCCTCCACACCCTGGCCGCCGCGCTCCAGCTTGGACCACGGCCGCAGATCGATCTTCTGCTCGTCCTCGTAATAGTGCAGCTCGCCGGCGCGAATGTGCATGCCCGCTTGCGGGCCGGCCCCGATGACTTCCGCCTGGCTCTTCATCCACAGGTAGTGCTTGTTGGCGTCGTAGACCGCTCCCACGGAGTTCCCTTCGCCGTTTTCGAACTGGAAATGAACCGGGCGGTCGGTATCGCTGGCGCCGCTCCTGTTGTCGTAGGTCAGGCCCGAGGTGCGGATCTCGACGTAGCGCTTGCCGGGCACAGGGGGCGACGCCGCGGGCAGGCCGAGCGTAATGGTGACGTCGCCTTCGCTGTAAAGCTTTTCGGCCACCTGATCGAACTCCGCCTTGGCCGAGCGAACCAGATCATAGGTGTCGCCGGTCTTGGTGAAGACTTTCATCTCGAGCTCGCCCAGCTCGAAACGGGAGGAGTCCTTGATCTGCCGAAAGTCTCGGGCGTGCGCTTCGACCACCGGATGGTCCTTGGAGCTCTGGGACCAGGACCAGTTGTTGGCGATGGAGTGCAGATCCTTGGGAATCGGGGCGGGCTTGGCGGGCGCCAGCAGCAGGTTGCGCTTCTCGGCCGCACGGTACCCGGCCACCACCACGGCGATGGCGGCGACCAGCAGCACCAGCAGCGTCCACCGTATCTTCCGCATGGCTTGTCCTTCCATGATAGCAGGGGCCGGAATAGGGGGACGGGGCTTTCCTTAGAACTGGAAATACACGAACGGAATGGAGACATCCGTGACCCCAAACAGCTCGAGGCAGAACAGCATCATCGCCAGCGCCGCAGCGCAGGCCCAGCTTGGGGCCAAGGCGAGCTTTTCGAACCATTCCAGTTTTTCTTCCAACATCGCCAGCACCAGCGAAAGCCCGGCCAGGCCGAGTTGCCAGCGCTCGAGAAGCGGCGTGCCTCGCACGCCGCTGAACATCTGCTGGAACACATGCGTGGCGTCGCGCAGAGTCGCCGCCCGGAAGAACACCCAGCCGAAACAGACCAGCACAAATGTAAACGCGGCCTGGAAAGGATAGAGCCAGGACCAGCCCTCGGCGCCGGCCCGCTTCCCCCGCGTGACGCGCTCCAGGCCGAGCAGGGCGCCGTGGTAGCCGCCCCAGATCGCAAAGTTCCAGCTAGCGCCATGCCAAAGCCCGCCCAGGAGCATGGTCAGCATCAGGTTCCGGTAGGTCATGATCTCGCCGTGCCGATTTCCTCCCAGAGGGATGTAGAGGTAATCCCGCAGCCACCGGGAAAGCGACATGTGCCAGCGGCGCCAGAAATCGGTGATGCCGGAGGCCAGGTACGGCCTTCGGAAATTCACCGGAAAATGAAAACCCAGCAGTTGCGCCATGCCGATCGCCATGTCGGTGTAGCCGGAGAAATCGAAGTAGATCTGCATGGCAAACGCGAACGTGCCGCTCCAGGCGGTCAGCATTCCCGGATGTCCCGCTATATCTTTGAAGTAGCGATCAGAAACCTGCGCGAACTGGTCGGCGAGGGCCATCTTCTTCGTCAAGCCGAGCGCCACCAGCAGGACGCCCCGCTGGATGTCTTCGGCCAGGGGCGGCCTCCAGTGGTAGAAATCGGCAAAGAACTCGCGCGCTCGAACGATCGGCCCGGCCACGAGCTGCGGGAAGAAGCAGATGAAGAGAGCATAATCGACCGGGTTGGTAACCGGTTTCTGCCGGCCCCGATAAACGTCCACTATGTACGACATACTTTGAAACGTGTGAAAGCTGATCCCCAGCGGAAGGACAATCTGGAGAGCGAAAGAATGAGGCGGCACGCGGATCAACTGGCAGACGGTCTCCGCAAGGAAGTTGTAGTATTTGAAGAACCCCAGGAAGCCGAGGTTGGCCGAAAGACTCAGGATCAGCAGCAGCTTCTTACGGCTGGGGCGCACCCGAGCGATCCACATTCCCGCGGTGTAGTCGATTGCGGTCAAGGTCAGCAGCAGCAAAGCAAACTTCGGGTTCCAGCTCATGTAGAAGTAATAGCTGGCGGCCAGAAGGATGTACTTCCGCCAGGGGCGCGGTGCGCTGTAGTGCAGGAGGAGAACGGCTGCCAGGAAAAGGAAGAATTGCGTGGTGTTGAATAACATTCTCGGAAGGCCGTCCTAGGATCCCGGTTTCCGGCCCGGGCCCAGCGTCTGAGCCATCAGCCCCGCCATGATCTCCGAGAACGCGCGCATGCCTTTCCCGTTCATGTGCATTGGGTCCATGAACAATTCGAGCCGCTCCAAGGAATCGAAGGCGTGCTCGTCACACAGAATCACGTTCCGGCGGGAGGCCAGCTCGCGAATCGAGCTGCTCTTTTTCCGGACCAGGTCGGGACGGCGAATGGGTCCGCGAGGCAGCCGCAAAAAGACAATGCGCGTGTCGGAGTTCCGGTACCGGTCGATAATCTTGCCGAGCCAGAAGCGCTGGTAGGCCCCCAATCGCCCGGTCTGCGGGAACGCTGGTCGCTGCACGATGTCCTCCACGACCTGGCGTTGCGGCTGCGGCAGCCCCGCGGGGTATGTGATTTTGCGCGTCGCCCAATCGACGCTTATTCCTTCGAGGCTGCGGGCTTCCCCGTTGTAGTCGTAAATCCATCCCGCCGATTCCCGCCGCTGCCACCGTACGTTGGCGACGCGATCCTTGGGGCGCCGCAGAAAGGCATAGAGATCCCGCTGATACGTGAAGCCCTTGAAGAGGCTGCCGCGGAACGCCAGCCAGCGGTTCTCGGTGCTGCGAAACGACCGCGAGAACTCGAGGACATCGCTCAGGCGCAGGCGCGCAATGATCTTGTAAAGGTCGAGCAGGCTGTCCGCGTCATCCCACCAGGTATCTTCGTCGTCATAGTCGTCCACCGCGAACGCGATAGCCGCGTAGCGCCGGGTTGTCGGGTCCAGATCACGCACCAGGTAGTACCAGCAACGGGGAGACGATCCGGCTACGCCCGCGTTGGCAAATCTGTACCCGGTCTGGGCAGTCAGCTCGTTCGAAATCCGCGGCAGCAACGGCAGGCGAGAGTTGCCAATAACCGCAACTTCCGGAAGGCCGCTGGGCTTGCGGTGCGTCTCGTTCCAAAACATGAGCTCACAGTTTCCGGCTGACGATTCCGGCTCCAGAATGGAAGGGTAGAGGTTAGATCGGAAGACGGCCGCGTCGAGCAGAAACCACAGGAGAAAGCCGGCCAGACAGTATCCGCAGACCCGGAGGCGAGAGCGCGATGCGGTTCCGGCCGGCTGGTCGGCAGACGCAATGATCTCGCCTCGGCTCACGGTCATTGCCGTCTCTCGACCTCAGAGAATCTTGAGGATTTCCCTTTTGGAGTCCGGATCGGCTTCATCATACACCACTTGAAGGCCGGCGAGCCAGCTTGTATAATTCGGGCGGCGGGGGGTGTGCGCAGGGATGGACAGGAGGGTTCCATGATGAAGAGGCGTGGTTTTCTGATGGCTCTGGCGGCGGCTGGGATCGCGCGCCCGGCGGTCGATGATAAGGAGCGGCTGCCGGTTGTTCAGAAGCGGGTGGTCAAAGCGTTTCTCGCACCGGGCAAGATGCCGAACGACCTGCAGTGCGCCGCCGACGGGCTATGGATCCTCGACCAGGAGGATCCCAACAAGGTCTTCCAGGTCCGTTACGAGGACGGCTCGGCGCTTTTGACGCTGCAGACCGAATCGATCCACGGCAGCGGCATCACCTATGGCAATGGCGCTTTATGGATTGCGTCGACCTATGGCCTGAAGACGCTCAAGGTGGACCCCAAGACGGGCAAGACCCTGAGGGCGTTCGATACGCCGGGGGTGGGATTGGTCCGCTGGGGCGTCCCCAAACGGCCGAGCGGGGCGCACGGGATGGAATGGGTGGACGGAAAATACTGGATCGCCGTACCGCCCGCCGTGAAGATCTACTTGGTCGAGCCGGAGTCGGGCCAGGCGATCCGTAGCATCCCGGCGCCGGGCGTGCGGCCGCACGGCATTGCCTGGGACAACGGCTACCTGTGGTGCGTTGAATCGATCGATCGCGCCATTTACAAGATGGACCCGAAGGACGGCAAGCTGCTGGCCAAGATCCAGCTCAGCAAGGACGACCCCGAGCCCCACGGTTTCAGCATGTGGAAGGGCGCGATGTGGTATTCGGACGCCGTCAGCCGCTGGGTCTGCCGGCTGGAGTGATCGGAATCAGTTCCCGGCGATCCGCCACTGGAGTCTCTCGCTCGCGGGCGCCGCCGGCTGGGTGACCATGGGCGCGGCTGCGGTCTTCGGCGCCGACGTCCGCCCCAGATAGAAGCCCGCCCAGAAGAAGGCGCTGAACAGCAGGACCATCGCGGCAATTACGCCCAGCGCTTCTTTTCCCCTTCCCAGCCAGTCGGTGGATGGAGGCATCATCCACCATTCTGCGATGCCGCCAGGCCCTTCGAAATAGGAGCCGGGTTACATTCTCAGGCGGTACCAATCTTTAAGAAATAACAGAGAGTACTATTACCAAAGTCTGACAACTAGTACTATCCGTTTGCAGTTTCCCTGTATCATATGCCACAATGCAACCTGGGCGTCGGAGGTGATTCCATGAAAGCCACGTTGCGGCACGGTGCATTTCTTGTCTTCCTCTTATCTCTGGGAAGCCTGCAAGCGGCTCCAGTGGGGGCTGTTAAGGGTTATGTCAAGGACAAGACCGGGGGAATGGTGCCCCGGGCCGCGGTAACGCTGGTGAGCGAAGAGACCAATGTCCCCCGTAGTACGACATCCGACGGCACGGGGTACTTCAAGTTCCTAAACCTTCCACCCGGCCGGTACCAAATGGCCAGCGAGGCGACCGGCTTCCGCAAGACGACGATCCACGGCATCGAGGTGCTGGTGGATCAGATCGTGTCGCTCGATGTAGAGCTGGAGGTGGGCCAGGTGACGGAGGTGGTGGAGGTGAAGGGCGGAGTGGTGACCCTGATCGAGCCGGAGAAGCCTTCAACCGGCGTGGCCATGGACCTCAACATGGTCAGAAACCTACCCGTCCAGGGGCGGCAGGTGCTGGATCTGGCCCTGCTGACGCCGGGGGTGGCGCCCCAGGCGCCGGGGTCGCAGGCGGGCGGCTTTGCCGCGGCCGGCCAGCGCACCCAGTCCAATAACTTCCTGCTCGATGGGCTCAACCATATCGATCCGCAGGTCAACGGCCCGCTGAACAACTTTCGCATCGCCGACGCGGTGCAGGAATTCAGCGTGACCACGACGGTGGCGCCGGCCGAGTTCGGCCGCCAGACGGGGGCGCAGGTCAACATCGTCACCAAGAGCGGCGGCAACCAATTTCACGGCACGGCGTTCGATCTGGAGCGCAACAACGCGCTGGAGGCGACCGACTTCTTCACCAACAAATTGGGCGGCACGAAGCGGATCCTGCGGCGCCACCAGTACGGCGCCACGATCGGCGGGCCGGTCCGCAAGGACCACACGTTCTTCTTCTATAGCTGGGAGCGCTTCTGGCAAAAGAACCCCACGCCGGCCGCGGCCGTGGTGCCGACGGCCGCCGAGCGGGCCACGGTGGTGGACCCGGTGGCGAAGAACCTGCTGCAATTCTGGCCGCTGCCGACCGATCCCAGCGCCAAGGCAGGAACGACCAACTTTGTGGGCAACGCGCCCGCCAGCCTGTTTGACAATACGCACCTGGCGCGCCTGGACCAGTCCTGGGGCGAGAAAGACCGGCTCAGCGGCCGCTACCTCTGGTACGGCGGGACCTCCCTCACCGGCGGCGCCCTGCCGACCACCGGCGCCTTCCAGAACGCGCCGGGCAGCCAGTCGCTGGTGGTTACCGAGACCCACCTGTTTTCGAACACCTTCTTTACCGAGGTGCGGGCGGGCTACACGCGCAACAAGGTCCGGGCCACGCCGCAGGACTACGGCTTCAACGCCGCGCCGCTTTTTCCGGGCGTTCCGGGCGTGGTGGACACGACCCAATCCGGGCTGATCAACAGCGGCATCCCCCGAATCGCGATCAGCGGGTACAGCCCGCTCGGCTCGGCCACGAGCATACCGCAAGGCCGCATCACAAATACCTATGAGCTGGCGGGCAACGCCACCAAGATCGCTCCGTTCGGCTTCTCGCGCCACACCGTCAAGTTCGGCGCCTATGCCCGCCGCGACGAAGCCAACCGCTACCTCAATACCACTTCGCGCGGCTCGGTGACCTTCCTCAACTTTGCGAGCTTCGCCGGGTCCTGCCCGCTCTGCAACGGCCAATCGCTGCTGGCCGCCTCGACCATTCGCACCGGCGACACCATGGGGCACTGGTACCGCTATCCGTCGGCTTTCTACGTGCAGGATGACATCAAGGTGAAGCGCAACCTTACGCTGAATTTGGGGCTGCGCTACGAGCTGTTCTCAGCGATGGTGGAAAAACAGAACCGTGGGACCAACTTTATCGACGGCCTCGGCCCGGTGCTGCTGGGCACCAACCGGCTTCTGGCTATCGACCCCACCAAAGCGGGGCCGGCTTCGTTCATCTACAGCCAAGCCACGTTCACGCTGCCCCGCTCCGGTGCCGACCCCGACCGGAACAACTTCGGCCCCGTATTCGGCTTCGCCTATTCGCCGACGTTTGGGCCGGGGCCGCTGGGCGATCAGAAGACCGTCATCCGGGGCGGCTTCCGCGTCGGCTACGACGACATATTCAACAACATCCCGGTGAACCAGACCTTGAACGCCCCGTGGATCCTGACCACCACCCAGGTGGCCGGCGCCACGCAGCCGTTGGACGGCTACCGCTGGAACCTGGCTTTCGATCAGAGCGTGCCACTGGTTTCCACCACCCCGCAGGCGCCCGGCTCCCCGGCGTCCGGTCTGGTGGGCTTCAACGCTTACAACAATCGCGCCCGGACCCCCTACGCCTACAACTGGAACTTCGGTATCCAGCGGGAGATCGCCGGCAACACCTCGATCGATATCAGCTACATCGGCTCGGCCGGCCACAAGCTGGGCATCTACCTGGACGCCAACCAGCCGAGCGTGATCATCCGCGACCCGGGATTCCGCGCCACGCAGGCGCCCAACGAGCAGGTCTTTCCCTTTCCCCAGTGGAGCGGCACGAGCCTGGCCACGTTTCAGGCCAACTCGATCTACAGCGGGCTGGTGGTGTCCTGGAAAGGACGCTATCGCAACTTCCTGAACCTCGGCGGCTCCTACACTCTCAGCCACAGCATCGACAACAGCTCGGCCTTTCAGGGCTCCACCGGCGACTTCAGCGTTCCCGACAACCGGTACCGGCTGGACCTGGAGCGCTCCAACAGCGCCAACGACCAGCGGCACCGCTTCGTGACTTATTACGTGCTGGAGCTGCCGTTCGGCCGCGGGAAGCATTTCCTCGCCAGCCCCAACCGTGTGCTCGAGAAGTTCGTCGGCGGGTGGCAGATCTCCGGCATGACCAATATCTTCTCCGGCCAGCCGTTCACCGTCTACGCCAACACCGCCCGCGATTTCAGCGGCTTTGACCAGTTCATTGACCGCCCGGACCTGGTCACCAGCGGGCCGCTGCCGCTCAATCGCGGCAACCCGGACAATTTCTTCGATCCGGCGTATTTCGGCAAGGTGGGGACCAACCTCTGCCCCGGCTACTCGGCGGCCTCGGCCACGCGGGTAAGCAGCGGCTGCGCGCCTCCGGGCCGCGTGGGCACGTCGCCGCGCACCGGCTACTATGGACCGGGCATTATCAATTTCGACATGTCCGCCTCCAAGAAGTTCCAGCTCCACGAGCGGGTGTCGCTCCGCTACCAGGCGGACTTCCTGAACCTGCCCAACCACACCAACTTCGGCATGCAGGCGGCCAACGCCTTGATGAGTTCGGGCAATTTCGGGAAGCTCACGACCTCGTCGCTCTATCCCTACGGCGGGCCGAGGGTCATTCAGATGGGGCTGCGCCTGGAGTATTGAGCAGCTCCTCGGCGGCGGCCAGGTCGTCCGGCCGGCCGACGTCGCGCCACCCGCCGGGGATGGCATAAAAGCCGACTGGCTCGCCGGCTTCGAGCAGCAGGCGAACGGCGTCGGTCAGCTCGTATTCGCCGCGCGGCGAGAGCGGCACGGCGGCCAGGCGCTCGAAAATCGAGGGGCGGAAACAATAGAAGCCGGCGCTGTTCCAGTGCGTGGTCGAGGAGCCGCGGGGCGGCTTTTCGATGATGCTGGTGACCCGATCGTCTTCCCCGTAGACCGCCGCGCCCTGGTAGGGATCGTCAACGAACTTCACCGCCAGCACCGCCTCCAGCAGCTCGAGCCTGGCCGCGATCCCCAGGTAGGCCTCGGGGGCGACCAGGATATCGCCGAAGGTGAGCAGAAAGCCGTCAGGACCGGCGAAATCCTTGGCGAGCAACGCCGCGCGGGCGGTTCCGTCCCGAACATCCTGCCGCCGAAAGACCATCCCCGGCTGACCCCCAAAATAGTTCTCCACTTGCTCAGCGCGGTAGCCGGTGACGATCAGGAGATCGCGGAAGCCGGCCCTGCGGAGGTTTTCCACCAGGTGGCCCAGGATCGGCTTCCCGCCGACCCCGAGCATGGGCTTCGGGACCTCGTCAGTCAATGCTTCCATCCGCGTGCCACGGCCGGCGGCCAGGATGACGGCCTTGGTCAGGGTCACGCTTCGATTTTAACTTTATTCGGAGCGGCGACCGCCGGAAGCCGTGGAAGAATCGAACCGACCGGAAGATTTCGAGCGAAGGCGCAAAGGGCGCAAAGGAGACAAACAGCTTTTCCTGGAGTGCTCCCTGGCGGGCTCGGCTCGGAATAAGTGCGGTAAAATGAAGTCATCGATGAGATTGTTGATCCCATTCGTCCTGGTCTCGGCTCTTGCGGCCGGTACCGCCCCCGCCACCGAGGTCCTGCGGGGGCGCCTGCGGCAAGAGGCGGGCAAGCCGCCGGTCATTGAGGCCGCCGACCACAAGACCTATACCGTTTCCGGTGACGAATTCACCAAGGCCCAAATGGCCGACTCGCGCCTGAACGGCCGTGAGATGGAGCTGGACGGCCATTTCACCGGGCCGGCGCAGTTTGACGCCACCCGCATCTACACACTCAAGAACGGCAAGCGGTACGAAGTAACTTACTGGTGCGATGTATGCTCGATTCGGACCCACATGCCGGGCCGCTGCATGTGCTGCCAGGGACCCACCGAATTGCAGGAACAGCCCGTTCCATGAGGCTCGGCGGGCTGCTGCTCCTCGCTCTCATGCCGGCCGCTGCCCAATACTCGGCCCACCGTGCGAACGCCGGCGGGATTGAGGTCATCCAGCTCGAAGATGGCGGGCGCGAGACCGTCGTATCCATTGTCCCCTCCATCGGGAACATCGCCTTCGAGATGAAGGTGAAGGGGAAGAACGTCTTCCGGTTTCCGTTTGCTTCCGTGGCCGAGTTCAAAGCCAAGCCGGCGCTTTGCGGCAACCCGCTGCTGGCGCCCTGGGCCAACCGCCTCGACGAGAACGCGTTTTACGCCAACGGCAAGAAATACCCGCTCAACCCGGGCCTGGGCAACATCCGGCCCGACACTTTTGGTCATCCCATCCACGGACTGCTGGCGTTTACCGCCGACTGGCTGGTCACCGAGCTAAGAGCCGACGCCGGCGGCGCCTGGGTCACCAGCCACCTCGATTTCACCCGCCGGCCGGAATGGATGGCCCAGTTTCCTTTTGCCCACACGATTGATATGACCTATGCCCTGCACGACGGCAGCCTGGAAGTGACGACGCGCGTGCAGAACCTCGGCGCCGAGACGATGCCGCTCTCGCTCGGTTTCCACCCGTACTTCCAGATCACCGACGCCCCGCGCGACGATTGGACCGTGGGGCTGGCCGCCGCGAGCGAGTGGCTGCTTGACAAAGAACTGCTCCCCACCGGGCAGACTCGCCCGATCCGCGAGCTCGTTTCGAGCCCCGAGAAAGTCACGCTGCGAGGCAGGGCGCTCGACAACGTCCTGGGCGAGCTGGTGCGCGACGGCCAAGATCGCGCGATCTTCTGGGTGCAGGGGAAAACGCAGAAGATCGAGGTGGTTTACGGCGCCAAGTACCCCGTGGCGGTCGTCTACGCGCCCACCGGGGGACCCCCGGGGGCGTCCTCGGGGTCAAACCGCGACTTCATCTGTTTCGAGCCCATGACCGGCATCACCAACGCCTTCAATCTCGCCCACCGGGGCATCTACAAGTCCCTCCAGACCATCGCTCCGGGCCAGAGCTGGCAGGAAAGCTACTGGATCCGGCCCACCGGGTTCTGAGCACCTACTGAGGCCGTGGTAGTCAGCGGAAGACCCCAGCCGTGTCTGATCGCGCAGTGTGCTCAGTGCCGCCGAGGGTCCTCGCCTCCCCCTGCGCTCTGCGCGGTCAACAGAGACGCTGGGAACCCGGCTGCCCATCCCGGCGTCGATACAGTTATGAAACTCGCCATCTTTGCAGCAGGTTTCCTGTCGGCCTGCGTCGCGCTGGCTGCCGATCCCGCTTTGACCATCTACAACCAGAACTTTGCCGTCGTGCGGGAGATCATCCCGCTCGATTTGAAGCAGGGCGTCACCAGCGTGCGGTTCGCGGGGACCACGGCGCAGCTCGAGCCGGAGTCCGTGATCCTGCGCGACCCGGCCGGCAGGCGCACGCTCCAGATTCTGGAGCAGAGTTATCGCAACGATCCGGTTTCGGCGGAGCTGCTGCTATCGCTGTTCGAAGGCAAGACGATTGACTTCCTGGTCCAGAGGCAGGACCGCACCGAAGTCGTGCCGGGAAAGATCATCCGCAGCGGCTACACGTCTCACGGGTGGGTTTCGCAGCCGGACGGGGTGTTCCGGCCCCCCTACCCGTCTGGGCCGGCTTCGCAGCCGATCATCGAGGTCGAGGGCAAGCTGCGCTTCGCCCTGCCGGGCCTTCCCCTGTTTCCCGCGCTGGCCGACGACACGATCCTGAAGCCGGCTATCGACTGGCTGATCCAGAGCGACCGGCCCGGCCAGCTCGACGCCGAGCTCTGTTACGTCTCGGGCGGGATGAACTGGGAAGCGGATTACAACCTGGTCGCACCGGGGGCCGGCAACGACCTCGACCTGGTGGGATGGGTCACGATGGGCAACCAGAGCGGCAAAGCCTTCGAGAGTGCCCGCGTCAAGCTGATGGCCGGCGACGTGAACAAGCTCCAGCCCCAGCAGGCCGCCATGGTAATGAGGACGGGCGGCGCCATGGCAGGAATGGCTGGCGGCGCGGTTCCGCCGGTCACCGAAAAGACGTTTGAGGACTATCACCTCTACACCCTGGAGCGGCCGGTCACCTTGCACGACAAGGAGACCAAGCAGGTGGAGTTTGTGCGGGCCTCAGGGGTCAAATCGCTGGTGGTCTACGTCTACGACGGCGCCAAGATCGACTCGAACCGGTACGGTGGGTGGAACCCGGAGATGATCCGCCAGGACTCCTCCTACGGCACGCAATCCAATCCCAAGGTCTGGGTGATGCGGGAGTTTGTCAACTCCCAAGCCAACCACCTGGGCATGCCGCTGCCGAAGGGCCGCGTGCGCTTCTACCGGCGGGATAGCGACGGCCGGCAGGAGTTTACCGGCGAGGACGCCATTCGGCATACCCCGCGCGATGAAACCATTCGGATGTTTACCGGCGCGGCGTTCGACCTGGTGGGCGAGCGGCGGCGGGTCAACTACCGGGTCGATCATGGGCGGTCGATGCTCGATGAATCCTTCGAGATCAAGCTCCGCAACCACAAGAAGGAGCCGGTCGAGGTGCGGGTGGTGGAGCACCTGTATCGCTGGAACACCTGGGAGATCCAGTTGAACTCGGGCCCTTATACCAAGACCGACAGCCAGACGATCGAGTTTCGGGTCCCGTTGCAGCCGGGGGAAGAGAAGACCACTACTTACGCAGTCCACTATACCTGGTGAGGGTTCGTGCCAGATCTCTCGGCGACCCCTTCGTGGCTATTCGCTCTTGGCGCTCTCCGGTGGCTTGCCCCTTCCGTGCGCTTTCGTCGCTTTTTTGGCGTCACGCGACGACCGCCGATGTGCCTGGACCCCAGCCCCATCCTTACGGGCGCCTTTTCGCACGTGGCCAGCGGCCTGGGGATCACCCTCGTCCGGAGGGCCATAGGGCTTGTGTTTCTTCTTAGCGGCCAACGCCGGCGCAAGCATCAGCGTAAGCGCAAGCGTCAGCGCTTGGATCTCCCTCATAAGACCTCCTCTGTCTACCTCACCGGCGCCGGCCCAGTGCGTTCATTCGCCTGAGCCCGAGCGCGAACAGCGCCGGCAGCGGCGGCACTCCTTTCTGCCAAACTTGTAATCTATGGATTTCGCGACGCGACCGGTCGCGGGCGCCAGAGGTCGATCGCCTCGGGTCGGTGCAGCGGGTACAGTCCCACTCTACGGTGGGATTGTATCACGCCGGCACATCCACGAAAGAATCCCTGTCCGTGTTCCACTTGATAAGCTGCACCCAATCGGTGGGGCCGCGTCGAAAGATGACGCCAACCGGAGCGGCACGAGCCAGGATAATCGACAGCCGGCAGGGCGTTGCCAGCGCCCGCATCAGGCCTCCAACACTTCGACGCGGGTCGAGATCTCCTCGCGCGGGATCAGCGCCGACCAGTAGGCGACGACCTCGTGCACGGCAGGCTTGCCTTCGCCGAAGCCGGTGGCGGTGGGAGGTCCGTTTAACACCAGTGGCACGACCTCGCGAGTGAAGCGCTCGACCGCATCGCGATCCTGGCCGCGCACTCCGATCCGCAGTTGGACCTCCGGAGGATCCTCGCAGCCCGGGGCGATCGGGCCGTGGCAGGCGTTGATGCCGAGAAACTCGGTGTGGATCTCGTCGAAGCGCAAGCCGAGACCGGCTAGGCGCTGGCGGACGGTTTGGTCGGCCGCCGCGGCCTTTTCGCGGGCCTGGGGCCAACTGTATACCAGGGTTCCGATGGCCTTCCAGCCGGCGGAGTAGGCGATCGATACCTTCAGAAACGGCGTGCGGGGGGCGCCGTGAATACCGGTCACCTCGACGCGATCCGGGCCGGCGTCGCGCAACTGAACGGTGGTAAAGTCGGCGACGCAGTCCGGAGTGATGTACTGATGTGGGTCGCCGAGCTCGTAAAGCAGTTGCTCGGCGACCACCGCCGCCGAAACGCGGCCGCCGGTTCCGGCGTGCTTGGTGACGGCGAAGCTGCCGTCGGGGCGGGCCTCCACGATCGGGTAGCCGATGTTGGCCATGTCGGGAATGGATTGCCAGTCCACCTGGCAGTTTCCGCCGGTAGTCTGGGCGCCGCATTCGATGATGTGGCCGGCGATGGTCCCGGCGGCAAGACGGTCCCAATCCTGCTCGTTCCAGCCGAATTCGCGGACCATGGGGGCGAGCGTCAGGGCGGTGTCGGTCGAGCGGCCGGCGATGACGACCTGGGCGCCGGTCCGCAGGGCTTCGGCCAGGGGGAAGGCGCCGAGATAAGCGTTGGCGCTGAGGACGCGATCGCGGATCGTCCCGAGCGGCTGGCCGGTGTCGAGATCGCGCATCTCGACGCCGCGGGCCAGCATATCGTCCAGGCGGTCGAAGATGTCATCGCCGCTGACGACGGCGACCTTGAGGCCCGGCGGGACGCCATTTGCGCCCGCCTGGCGCGCCGTTTCCAGCACGGCTTCCGCGCACGCGCGCGGGTTGACGCCGCCGGCGTTCGCGATGACGCGGACGCGGCCGAGCTTTGGCAAGATCCGCGCCATCAGGGTGACGAAATCGCGAGCATAGCCGAGGCTGGGATTCGAGCGCTTCTGCTTTTGCAGGATCGACATCGTGATCTCGGCCAGGTAGTCGAGAGCCAGGTAGTCGAGCGGGCCCTGCTCGATCTGCCGCACGGGCGCTTCGAGCCAGTCCCCCCAGAAGCCCTGGCCGTTAGCGATGCGGATGGAAGACTTCATGGGAAGCAGGAGTCGGAAGCCAGAAGTCAGAAGTCAGGAGCCAGAATAACACCTCGCGGTTCGGATTCACCCTTCTGACTCCGACTTCCGACTTCTCCTATCTGGGGCCGCGGGTCAGGTCTGCGGGGCGCCGTTTCCGCGACTTCACGGGTAGCGGCTGCAATGCTTTCGCCTTATCGCCAGACCCACCACAGCAGGAGCGCCAGGCAGCCGAGACCGGAAAAGAGCAACAGCGCCCGCCAGAAACGGAGCGCTGGGGTTGGGGGCGGCGGTGGCTCGGCCGCGCGAAGGGCCGCCAGGGCCTTTTTCTGCGCCTCCGGCGGAAGGCTTTGGAGTATCTGGAAGATCTGCTCGCGGCCGTGCTCGTCGGCGATGACGATGGTCTCGGCATTGGGACCGGCGATGGCTTTGCGGAGCTGCCGGCGCAGGTCGGGCGGCAGCTCGTCGAGCGAGTGGTAGATGGCGTCGGCTTTTCCGGCCGCCACCCGGACACTCGATGTGCTGATCAGGCCAAGCTTGCTTCGATCGAATGCCCGGTCGCACTGCACGCAGCGCTTGCGTCCCAGATCCAGAATGTTCAGCTTCCGACCGCAACTCGGGCACGTCATGGTTCAACCGGCCACTGGAAGCGCCTGGCCGCCCTCCGCCTGCTTGGCGAAATCGAGCACCACTTCAATGAATCCGAGCGCCGCCCGCGAGAGCGGCTTGTCGCGGCGGTAGATCAGGCCGAGGGTCCGGTGCAGGGGCAGGGGAGCGAGCGGCAGGTCCTTGAGCTGCCGCGTCTGGATCTCCTCGCGAGCGCTCGACACAGCCAGGAAGGCAATTCCCAGGCCGGCCATCACGAAGCGCTTGATCATCTCGCTCGATTCCAATTCCATAGAAACCCGAACGCTCGCCTCGACCGGTTCCAGAAACTGGTCGATGTAGGAACGCGTCCGGCCGCCTTTGGGCAACAGCAGCGGGTGTTGGGCGGCCTCCTTGGCGGTCACCGCCCGGGCGCGCGCCAGCGGATGCCCCGGCGGAACGAACAGCCGGATCTCGTCGCTGTAGATCCTGACTATTTCCAGCTTCCGCTCCTGGATCGGCAATTGCGTGATGGCAAAATCAACCGCATTTTCGAGCACCGCCTGCACGGCCCGGGCGCCATACGCCCGCGACACCTGCAACTGCACTTCCGGAAATCGTTTCTTATAGCTCGAAAATACACTCGGCAGCACGTGGATGCAGGTGGCCTCGTTGGCCGCAATCACCAGCTCGCCTTTCGGAATGCGGTCCAGCTCGGCTACCGCCTCGATGGCGCGGCGGCGCACTTCCAGCAGTTGCTGGGCGTACTCGGTGAAGATCTTGCCGGCTGTCGTCAGTGAGATCCGGCTGCCGAAGCGCTCGAACAGCGCCGTGCCAAGCTCCTGTTCCATCTGGCGGATTTGCGCGCTGATAGCCGGCTGCGTCCGAAAACACGTCTGCGCGGCGCGGGAAAAGCTCTTCAGCCGCACGATTTCCAGAAACGTATGAAGCTGATCGAAATCCATGAAAAGCCGCAGGCCCCCGGGGCCCATAGCTAACAGCCTACCTTCCCGGGAGCGATCCGAAATATCAATCCGGCTGATAGAAATTATCTGTTTCCGCTTGGGCAAGGATGGCTGCTTAAATAGAAGGCACTTGGACCTCGTGGTGGGGCGGAAGGGTGGATACCGCCACCACGACGCCGCACCTTCACCCGGGGGCCGGCTTCCGCCGGGGTCCGGAAGGATTCTGTCGCCCCTTGCCAAGGGCACCTCGGCAATTATAGCATCAGGCATGCGCTCAAGAACTCTTCTCGTAGTAACGGCCCTTCTGACAGGGACGCTGGCAGGTGTTGCCGCGGGGCAGGATAACGCGGCGGTGATGGCCCGGGGGAAATACCTGGTCGAGAGCGTCGGGATGTGCCAGACGTGCCACACCCCGAAGCTGGAGAGCGGCGAGCTGGATAAGTCCAAGTGGATGAAGAGCGCCGTGCTCGACATCCAGCCGCTCAAAACCATTCCCAAGTGGCACAAGACGGCCCCGGACCTGACTCCTTCCGGGCAACTGTTCAAGAAGTGGGGGCCCGATGGGATCGTCAAGTTTCTGGAGACTGGTAAGAACCCCAGGGGCAACGAGGCCGATCCGCCCATGCCGGCCTATCGTCTGAGCCACGAGGACGCAGTGGCCATTGTGGAGTACTTGAAGACGTTGCCGTAGCGCGCAAGCCACGCGCCCGTTTAGGCCCCGTTTAGGCGCGGTTCAGTTCCGTCCACAGGGCCCGGTAGTAGCCCAGGAAGCGGTCGGGCTCTTTGCTCTCCGCGGCCTCGCAGAGGGTCCAGCGATCGTATCCCGTCTTGCGCATCAGGGTGAACAGCTCGCGCCAGGGGTAGGAGCTGGAGAGCTCGTTGATGTGACAGCTCTTCAGGTAGGGGCGCAGCAGGTCGAAGTACTGCTGGAGCGACCCTTCGACCATGTCGGTGGGGTAGGAGTTCCAGCAGGCGCCCACGGACTTGTGGTTGGCTTCCTTCAGCATGGCGTGGATGTTGGGTGGGCGGGCGGTTTCGGTCCCGTGGACCTCCAGCCAGATCTCGACCCCGTAGCGAGCGCCGTGCTCGCCGCACTCGCGCAGGGACCGGCCGATGTTCTGGATGGTGGTGTCGTGGGAGATGCCGGGGGCGAAGCCGTTGGGGCGCACCTTGACGCCGTAGGCCCCGAGATCGTGCGCCAGCTCGATGAACTGCTTGCACTCGGCCACGTTGCGAGCGCGAACGGCCGGATCGGCGGAATGAAACTCGCAGGTCGATCCCAGGCTCAGCAGCCGCACTTTGCCGCGGGCAAAACGGTCCCGCACCTTCTCGCGCTCCTCTTTTGAGAGAGAGGGCTCGACGCCGTGCTTGTGGGTCGTTCGCAGCTCCACGGCGGTGAAACCCGCCGCCTCCAGTTTGTGAATGATCGTCTCTATATCCCAATCCTTGGCGACGTTGTATGTGACCAAGCCGAGTTGCATAGGCGCTATTCTCCATGCAAGCGGACGCTTGCCCCACCAATTCTAGCGCAAGGCGAGCCGGTGAATGGGGCAAAGAAATGCCCCGGCGTCCTGGGCAGACGCCGGGGCTTGCTCAGAGGGGCAGGCGACGATCTGGGTCTCGCCGCCGGGGATGCTTGTAAGCCGTATCGGCTTACGTTGCCGCCTTAGCGAGCAATTGTCATGCCAGAAGTGAAATGATTGAACACAAAGAACTTGACTGATTGGGAGGGCGGGGAGCGGTGCCGGGCGGATGCCAGAGGGCTGGAGGAAATGACGCACTCTATGGGTTTTTTACTCGGTTGACGATCCCGAGCCGGGGCGCCCCCTGAGCCGCGAGGAGCGTTTCCCGTTGCTCGGAAACTTCACGGGCCGGGGGGCCGCCCTCGGGGATTCTGGTACCAGTTGGCTGAAGTTCCATTGACGGCGCGCCAGGTTTTTGCTAGGTTCGGTTAAGCCCCGGCCATTTTGATCCGCTCTCAGAAGGTGCGTAAGCTGAAAGCGACAGCAGGGGATATCTTGCTTAGATGGAGGCATCTGCTTGGCCATACCGCATCGCAGACTTTTTACCTCTGAATCGGTTACAGAAGGGCACCCCGACAAGATCGCCGACCAGGTCTCCGACGCCGTCCTGGACGCCGTGCTGGAACAGGATCCCAAGGGGCGGGTTGCCTGTGAGACCCTGCTGACGACCGGGCTTTGCCTGATCGCCGGCGAGATTACGACCATCGCCCGGGTGGACTACGAGAAGATCGCGCGCGAGACGATCCGGGGCGTCGGCTATACCCGGGCAAAGTACGGGTTTGATTGCGATTCCTGCGCGGTGGTGACGGCCGTCCACCGCCAGTCCCCCGACATTGCCATGGGCGTGGACCGGGACGGCGCGGGCGACCAGGGAATGATGTTCGGTTACGCCTGTGACGAAACCGAGGAGTTGATGCCGCTCCCCATCATGCTGGCCCATCAACTCGTGCGCCGGCTCTCGGAAGTGCGGCGGTTCGGGACGCTGAAGTACCTCCGGCCGGACGGCAAATCACAGGTCACCGTCGAATACGAGGGCGACCGGGCGGTTCGATTGGACGCGGTGGTGGTTTCGACGCAGCACGGCGCCGAAGTGGAGCAGGAACGGCTCCGGACCGAGGTCGCCGAGCACGTAATTCTGCCGGTGATGCCCAAGCAGATGCTGGATTCGAAGACCAAGATCCACATTAACCCTACCGGCCGTTTCGAAGTGGGTGGGCCGGCGGGAGATACGGGGCTAACGGGCCGCAAGATCATTGTCGATACGTACGGAGGTATGGGACGGCACGGCGGCGGAGCGTTCTCGGGCAAGGACCCCACCAAGGTGGACCGCTCGGCCTGTTACATGGCCCGCCACATCGCCAAGAACATCGTGGCGGCCGGCTTGGCCCGGCGATGCGAGGTCCAGTTGGCCTATGCGATCGGCGTGGCGGACCCCGTCTCGGTGCTGGTGGATTCCCTCGGCACCGGCCAAATCGACGATCCGCAACTGGCCGAGATGGTGCGGGCGGTTTTCCCGTTGACTCCCCGTGGCATCATCGAATACCTCCAGCTCCGCCGTCCGATTTACAAGCGCACCGCTGCCTACGGGCACTTCGGGCGAAACGAGGAAGGCTTTACCTGGGAGCAGACGAGCAAGGCGGAGGCTCTTCGCTCGGAGACTGGAGCGGCTACGGCCAGGGTCTGACGGATTGCTCCACGATTTTCAATCGACCAGTCAACAAAGCAACAAATCACCCAACATTCTAATGTCGACACCCAACGACGTAAAAGATCTCACTCTGGCCGAGACCGGCAAGCGGCGCATCGAGTGGGCCTTTCAGTCCATGCCGGTGCTGCAGACGATCCGCAAGCAGTTCATCAAGTCGCAGCCTTTGACCGGCGTCCGCATTTCGGCCTGCCTGCACGTGACGACCGAGACGGCCAATCTCATGGTCGCCCTGCGGGACGGCGGGGCTTCCGTGGTGCTGTCCGCTTCGAATCCGCTTTCCACCCAGGATGACGTGGCGGCTTCGCTGGTTAAGGATTGCGGCATTCCGGTCTATGCCATCAAAGGCGAGGGCAACGATACCTATTATTCCCACATTACCGCCGCCGTGGATCACCGGCCGCAGATCACGATGGACGACGGCGCCGATCTGGTCCACATGCTCCACACCTCGCGCCAGGAAATGGCGGCCGGGGTGCTGGCCGGCACCGAGGAAACCACCACCGGCGTGATTCGCCTGCGGGCCATGGCCAAGCAGGGCGTGCTGAAGTTTCCCATCGTGGCCGTCAACGACGCCTTGACCAAGCACTTGTTCGACAACCGTTACGGCACCGGTCAATCGACCATCGACGGCATCCTGCGCGCCACCAACATCCTGTTCGCCGGGCTCTCGGTGGTGGTGGCGGGCTACGGGTGGTGCGGCCGCGGACTGGCCCTCCGCGCTAGCGGCTTGGGCGCCCACGTGATCGTCACCGAGGTGGACCCGACCCGCGCGCTCGAAGCGCTGATGGACGGCTACCGGGTCATGTCGATGCTGGACGCGGCCGCCATCGGTGACGTCTTCATCACCGTGACGGGTGACAAGGGCGTCATCACCAGCGAGCATTTCGAGCGGATGAAGAACGGCGCCATCCTGGCCAACTCCGGTCACTTCAACGTCGAGATCGACCTGGAGTGCCTGGCCCGCATGTCCGGCTCGCGCCGGATAGTCCGCGAGTTTGTCGAGGAGTTTACGATCGGCGGCAGGAAGATCTTCGTGTTGGGCGACGGCCGCCTCATCAACCTGGCCGCTGCCGAGGGCCATCCCGCCTCGGTGATGGACATGAGCTTCGCCAACCAGGCGCTGGCGGTCGAATACATAGTCAAGAACCACTCCAAGCTCGAAAAGAAGGTCTACCCGGTGCCGGAGGACCTCGACAAGCGAGTGGCCCAGATGAAACTGGAATCGATGGGAATCAAGATCGACCGGCTGACGGCGGACCAGGAGAAGTATCTCTCCAGTTGGGGCGAAGGAACCTAAGGGAATTTTCGGGGAGTGTTCAATCGACAAATCAACAAATCGCCAAATCATAAATGGAAGACCTTTCCCTCCTCGCCCTTGATCGCGCCGTCCAGTCGGGCGCCGCCTATGCCGACGTGCGGATGGTGGAGTCGGCGGAGCGGTATGTTTCGACCAAGAACGGCAAGGTGGGGCAGGCCTCCTCTTCCGAGACGCTGGGCTTGGGCGTGCGGGTGATCGCGTCGGGGGCGTGGGGGTTTTCTTCGACCGACCAACTGACGGCGGAGGGCGTGCAGGCCGCAGCAACGCGCGCGGTTGAGATTGCTCGCGCTTCGGCGCTGGTGAAAAAGCAAGATGTGGCCCTGGCGCCGGAAGGCAAGCACGAGGCGGTGTGGACATCGCCCTACCGGATCGATCCCCTCAGCGTTTCCGTGGACCGGAGCCTGGATTTGCTGCTCCGCGTGGATGCGGAGCTGCGGAAGGTCCAAGGCGTGACGCTGGCCGAGGCCGCCATCAACTGCCGGCGGCTGCGGCAGTTTTTCGTGTCGTCGGAGGGCAGCCGCATCGACCAGACGCGCTATTACACGGGCGCGGGCTACGCGGCCTACAGCTTCTCCGGCAACGAAATCCAGAAGCGTTCCTATCCCAATTCCTTCGGCGGGCAGCACATGCTGAAGGGCTACGAGCTGGTAGAGGAGCTGCGGCTGCTGGAAAACGCCCAGCGGGTGGGGGAGGAAGCCGTGGCCCTGCACCAGGCAGACCAGTGCCCCGAAGGCGTCTTCGACCTGGTTCTAGACAGCTCGCAATTGGGACTGCAGATCCACGAGTCGGTCGGCCATCCGATCGAGCTCGATCGGGTGCTGGGGACCGAGGCCAACTTCGCCGGGATGAGCTTCCTGACGCTCGACAAGCTGCGGCGGCTGAAATACGGCTCCGAGATCGTCAACGTGGTTTGCGACGCGCGCGTCGAGCATGGGCCGGGGCTGGGAACATTCGCCTTCGACGATGAGGGCATTCCGGCGCAGTCGATCGACATCATCAAAGACGGGTTGTTTGTCGGCTACATGTCGTCGCGGGAGACGGCGGCCGAGATCGGCGAGCGGCGCTCCAACGGCACCATGCGGGCCGACGGCTGGAACCACATCCCGCTGATCCGGATGACCAACGTGAGCCTGAAGCCGGGCGCCATGGCCCCGGAAGAGCTGATCGGCTCGACCGGCCGCGGCATCTACATGGAGACCAACCGGAGCTGGTCGATCGACGACAAGCGATACAACTTCCAGTTCGGCTGTGAGATGGGCTGGGAGATCAAGAATGGCAAGAAGGTGCGGATGCTGAAGAACCCCAGCTACAGCGGCATCACCACCGACTTCTGGAATTCGTGCGACGCCATCTGCGGACCGCAGTATTGGACGCTGTGGGGCACGCCCAACTGCGGCAAGGGCCAGCCGCAGCAGACGATGGGGACGGGCCACGGGGCGAGCCCGGCGCGGTTCCGGCGGGTGAAAGTCGGCGGGGCGTACGGGTGAAGAATTGAGAAATTGAGAAATGGAGGAATTGAGAAATTGAAAAGTTGTACACCGCGGTGCACCGGCCCGGATCTCCCGCGCTCCCGGTTCGGAATTTCTCAATTCCTCCATTTCTCAATTTCTCGATTCCTATATGCCTGAGCTAGAACTGCTGACCCGCGCGCGGTGCCGGGAGATCTTCGACCGCGTGCGGCGGTTCTCCACAGCCGACGAGGTCGAGATCCTGCTGGGCGCCGGGCGGCAGGCGCTGACCCGCTTCGCCAATAACATCATCCATCAGAACGTCGAGGAGGAGACAAGAGCCCTGTCGGTGCGGGCCGTGATCGGCCAGCGGACGGCGCGCGCGACGACGAACCGCTTCGATGAAGAGTCGATCCAGCGGGTGGTAGCCGAGGCGGAGGCGATGGCGCGGCTCCAGGCGCCCGATCCGGACCTGCTGCCGATGGCCGAACCCGGCTCGTATCGCCCCGTCGAGCGCTTCGATGAGGCGACTGCCGGGACGACGGCGCAATTCCGGGCGGAAGGGGTGAAGAAGGCCGTCGAGGTGGCGAGCGGCGATTCCCTGACCGCCGCCGGCATCTTCGCCACCGGCGCCACGGGCGAGGCCATTCTCAACTCGCACGGCTTGTTCGCCTACCACAGCCAGACCCGCGCCGAAGCATCCATCACGATGATGTCTGCCGACAGCTCGGGCTGGGCGAAGGCCAACTCGGTGCAGGTGGGCGAGGTGGATCTGGAGAGGCTGGCCTCTCGCGCCGTGGAAATAGCCGACGCCTCCCGCCGCCCGATCGAAGTCAAACCCGGCGTTTATACGGTCGTGCTGGATCGCGCGGCCGTGCTCGACCTGATGGGTTTTCTGGTTTACGATTTCAGCGCCACCGCCATCCGCGACCAACGCAGCTTCCTGACCGATCGCATCGGCAAGCAGCTTTTCGGCCCCAACATCACGATCTCCGACGATGTCTACCACCCGCAGCAATCGGGCGCGCCGTTTGACGGCGAGGGCGTGCCGCGGCAGCCGCTGGCGCTGGTGGAGAAGGGCGTGATCCGCGATATCGCCTATTCGCGGCAGGCGGCCCGGGTTGCCGGGGCCCAGCCCACGGGCCACGGGTTTCCTCTGCCGAACGAGTACGGCGAAGCCCCGATCCACATTGTCTTCGCCGGCGGCGAGCGGAGTGTCGATCAGATTATCGCCACGGTGGAACGGGGCATCCTGGTGACGCGGCTGTGGTACATCCGCGAGGTGGACCCTTACGAGAAGATCCTGACCGGCATGACGCGCGACGGCACCTTCCTGCTCGAGGACGGCAAGCTCACCCACGGCGTCCGCAATTTCCGCTTCAACCAGAGCATGGTCGAGCTGCTCAACAACGTCGAGATGCTCTCCCCGGCGGAGCGGGCGGCGGGCGAGGAATCGTTCGAGATGGTCGTCCCGGCCATGAAGGCGAAGGGATTCCACTTCACCGAAGTGACGAAGTTCTGATCTCCTGGCTTCGGACCCCCGGGGCCACTGATCCCCACAAGCGCTAACGTTGACGCCATCTGCCACTAACTAACCGGCCCGCTTCAGGCCATAGCGTATCGCTTCTTTGAGCACGGTCTGGTATCTGGTCCCCCGCTTGGATGCAATGTTTTTCGCAAGCTCGATATCAGCGACGGACAGGCGAATCGACACTGGGCGGGTGGCATTTGCCTTGGCTTGTTCCAGCAGCGCTTTGAGAACGGCAGGATTCGTCCGCGGTATGCGTGATCCGGACGAGCGAACCAGCGTGCCGTCTTTCAGTGCCCGTTCAAATTCGCGCTGCGTTTGCCGGCGCCCTTCGGGGCTTGCGTACCAGTCGGTCTCCTCGGTTTTGGACCTGGATTCATGGAGTCTTGTTGATTTCCGGGGCATAGATTCTTCTCTCTCGTTGATTCATGGTATGAGCCGTAACAGGCCGCAATCGTTCATCCCGAATCGTGAACACTACGACCAACCGTCCAGCCGCAGATGTACCGAAAAGCTTCCATCGTTTCTCGCCGCCGACGTCTTTTGCAGGGATGATCGTGTGGGGCCGCTCGACCGCTTCCTCGACTTCCGTCGGGTTGACTCCATGTCGGGCAACATGGCCGACATTGTGCAGATCCCAATCGAAGCCCTTAAGGCCATCCAGCACAGCCATAGTATATACAATTTCTGTATATACAGCAAGGCTACATTCAGCAGGCGGTTCGAGAATCGTCGAGCGCTCGGTGAGTGGCTCGGGCGAGGTCCGCACGCTGGCCGATGCCTCCGGCATCCTTTTCCTGGGGGACGTGTCGCCCGACGGAAGGGTGGCCTTGTATTCCAACAGTGACCGGTCTGGCCGCGCCGCAGCCCGGCGAGAGCGATCTTGACCGAAGTTTGTGCTAACATTGCCTTGACTAATCGCCTGAGAGCGAGGAAGGATGGCTATGACTCGCAGGAGAAGGTCCTTTCTCACGGGCGCTGCGGCGCAGGGCTCCGGCTTCGTGACGCTGCGGCGCGCTGCTGCGGCGCCGAGCTACTCGGAGCCGTCGTCGCGCAGCGACCTGCCGGTTTCGACCTATTCTTGCTCGCGGTTTCAGGGACAGACGATCTGCGGTCGGGAGTTTGCATCCGCCGGAAGGACAGAAATGCTGCATGTATTCGCCCGATGCGCTCCGTTACGCCGAAGCATCTTCCATTCAGGGCTGAAGGAAAGACAGGTGCGCAGCTCTGGTGAGCGGGAAGCGCCGAGGCGGCCGCCTTCTGGCATCTTGCGTCTCGCTCTTGGTGTGCTGGCAGCCTGGTCCGTCTCTCTCGCCGAGATTCCCCGATTCGAACCCGACGTGCTCTCGATCTTGCAGGCCAACTGCCTGCAATGTCACAGCGCCAAGGTCAGAATGAAGGATCTGGACCTCAGCGCGTATGAGTCGTTGATGAGGGGCAGTGAATCGGGTCCCGTGGTTGTGCCTGGAAAACCGGACGAGAGCCGGCTCTACCAGATGGTCCACGGAGGCAAGATGCCCCTGGGGAAGGCCCACCTCGCGGAGAAAGACATAGTGTTACTCCGGACGTGGATCGAGAACGGCGCGCCGTCCGGCGTCGTGAAGAAGGCGGAAACCACCGCTCTGACGCAGCACGACATCATCCCGATCCTGCTGCTGCGGTGCACCGTGTGTCACGGCTTGCGGCGCCAGGATGGGGGCCTGGACCTGCGCACGCGCGCCGGAATGCTCAAAGGCGGCAAGTCGGGACCGGCCCTGATCCCCGGCAATCCCACGGGGAGCTTGATGGTGCAGAAGATTGAGTCGGGCGATATGCCGCCCAAGAGGGGATTGATCGACGCGGGCGTGAAGCCGGTGACGCCGGGGGAAACGGAAAAGATCGCGAAATGGATAGCGGCGGGCGCGCCGGAAGCCAACATCCCGCCGGACATGGCGACCACAAAGCCCGACCCGCTGGTGAGCGACAAGGATCGGCAGTTTTGGGCCTTCCAGTCGCCACGCGCGGCGCCGGCGCCGAAGGTCGCTCACGCTGACCGCGTCCGGAATCCGATCGACGCCTTCATCCTCAAGAAACTCGAAGAGAAGGCCCTGACGTTTTCGCCGGAGGCCGACCGGTTGACGCTGATCCGGCGGGCCTACTTCGACCTGACTGGATTGCCGCCCGAGCCGGCGGAAGTCCAGGCCTTCCTGGCCGACCGCGATCCGCAGGCCTACGAGAAGCTGATTGACCGCTTGCTGGCCTCCCCCCGGTACGGCGAGCGGTGGGGCCGTTTCTGGCTCGATTTAGCCGGCTACGCCGATTCCACGGGCGGCAAGCTCAGCGCGGACACCCCCCGGCCGTTCGCCTGGCGCTATCGCGACTATGTGATCCGGTCCTTCAACTCGGACAAGCCGTACAACCGTTTTCTACTAGAGCAAATAGCCGGCGACGAGCTGGAGAACTACGAAAACGCGCCGGCCGTCACGCCGGAGATGATGGACGATCTGATCGCCACCGGATTCCTGAGCATGGGACCCGATTCCACCGACGAGCGGGAGGTCAATTTTGTAGACGACCGGCTCGATGTAATCGCCGACGAAATCGACATCCTCGGCTCTGCCGTGATGGGTTTGACCATGAAGTGCGCGCGCTGCCACAGCCACAAGTACGACCCGATTCCGCAACGCGACTACTACCGGCTGCTGGATGTGTTCAAGGGGGCGTACGACGAGCACGATTGGGTTCCTCCGCTGGCCGCTGAAAAATATGGCCGAACGTTCACGGGCCGGTATCTTCCCTACGTCACGCCTCTCGCCACCCCGTATCAGGTTATGCAGGAGCAACGGGCTCGGGAACTGGCGGCGCAGGAAGCAAAAGTGCGGACCAACGCCCTTCAGGATGATTTGAAAAAGAAGGCTGCGGATGCGGAGAAGAGGGTTTTTGAGCAACGGTTGGCCGAGCTGCCGAAAGAGCTGCACGAGGACATCCGGAAGATGTTCACCACGCCGGCCGACAAGCGTACCGAGGAGCAGACGGAGCTGGCCAAGAAGTACGAGGCCCGGCTGCGAGTGAATCCCCGCCAGTTGAGAAGAGTCGACGCCGCCTACGGCAAGGAAGCGGAAGAGGTGGATCGCCAGGTGAAAGCGCTGGAGGCTGCCCTGACGCCGGAGCCGAAGATCCACGCTCTCTGGGATCGCGGCGACCCATCCCCAACGTACTTACTGCGGCGGGGCAGTCCGACCACTTTCGGTCAACTGGTGGGGCCCGGTGTTCCTTCCGTGCTGACGGACGGAAAAACGCCGTTCGAGGTGAAGCCTCCGTGGCCCGGCGCGCACAAGACCGGCCGGCGGCTGGCATTCGCGCAATGGCTGGTTCGTCCGGATCACCCGCTCACGGCGCGGGTGATGGTGAATCGCATCTGGAGGGAGCATTTCGGGACGGGCATCGTGAAGACGCTGGGGAACTTCGGGAAGGCCGGCGCCGAGCCGTCGCACCCCGAACTGCTCGATTGGCTCGCGGTGGAGTTCACCCGGCGGGGCTGGAGCGTGAAGGCCATGCAACGGTTGATGATGACATCCAGCGCCTACCGGCAGAGCTCGACGGTCACTCCGATCGACGAAGAACGGGATCCCGATAACGTCCTCGTTTCCCGGATGGGTATGAGGAGGATGGAGGGCGAGGTCCTGAATGACACGATGCTGCTGGTCGCGGGGCGCCTGGACGAAACACGCTACGGGGTTCCGGCTCCGGTGCAGGTCCGCCCCGATGGCCTGGTGACGCCCATCGGAACCGAGAAGGGCTGGCGGCGCAGCATCTATGTGCAGCAGCGCCGCAGCAACGTTCCGACACTCCTCGATAATTTCGATTTTCCGGCCATGACCCCGAATTGCGTGGAAAGAGTTGACTCGACGGTGGCGACCCAGGCGCTGCACTTGATGAACAACGGAGTGATCGACGATCTGGCGGATGCTCTCGCCAAGAGGGTGGAGCAGGAAGCCGGAAGCGATCCGAAACAGCAGGTCGAGAAGTTGTACTGGATCGCCCTGAGCCGGCCGCCGGAGGATGACGAACGAAAGCTCAGCCTGGAGGCCCTGGCCAAGCTCCCGCTGAGCAGGCTCTGTCATACGATGTTGAATTCGGCCGCATTCTTATACATCGATTGAGGCGTATTATGTCTGAATACAGCTTAGTGACTCGCCGCGGGTTTTTTAACCGGGTTTCCGATGGGTTGTTTGGCGCCGCGCTGGCCTCGCTGCTCAGCAAGGATCTTTACGGCGCAAAACTCGAGGGCGCGCGGCGCAGTTATGACCTGAAGCCCCGGGCGCCCGACTTCGAGCCCAAGGCCACATCGGTGATCCAGTTGTTCATGCACGGCGGGCCGAGTCAAATGGACCTGTTCGATCCCAAGCCGATGCTGGACAAGCATCATGGGGAGCCGTACTTCGACAAGGTGGCGGCGGATCTCACGGGTCCGGAAGGCGCGGGCGGGCTGCTGCGGAGTCCTTTCAAATTTGCGCAGTACGGCCAGTCGGGAATCTGGCTATCCGAAATCATGCCCCACCTGGCAAAGCAGGTGGACGACATCGCTGTGATTCGGTCCATGGTCACGACGCACCCGAACCACGAGCCGGCCCTGTTCATGATCCATTCCGGCCGGCTCATCCCGGGGCGGCCGACCATGGGCGCCTGGGTGATCTATGGACTGGGCAGCGAAAACCAGAACCTTCCGGCCTACGTCGTGCTGGATGATCCGCAGGGGCTTCCCGTGAACGGAGTGCAGAACTGGCAAGCCGGTTTTCTGCCGCCGATTTACCAAGGGACGCGGCTGCGCTCGGTGGGATCGCCGATTTTGAACTTGCAGCCGGAGCGGAAGCTGCCGGCGGATGTGGTTCAAGCGGAGCGGGAGCTGCTGGGGCGACTCGACCAGATCCACCAGCGCCATCATCCCGGTCAGCTCCAGTTGGACGCGCGCATCGCCAGTTACGGGCTGGCGGCCCGCCTGCAGACCGATGCGAGCGATGCGCTGGACGTCACGAAGGAAAGCAAAGAGACTCTGGCGATGTATGGGGTTGGGGAGCAACCCACGGATTCCTATGCCCGACGTTGCTTGATGGCGCGACGCCTGGTCGAGCGTGGTGTGCGGTACGTCCAGCTCTTCATCAATGCCCAGATCTGGGATAATCACTCGCAGATTGAGGGGAATCTCAGGACCGCCTGCGAGCGCACCGATAAACCAGTGGCGGCGCTTCTCAAGGACCTCAAGCAGCGCGGGCTGCTCGCAAAAACCCTGGTGCTCTGGGGCGGCGAATTCGGGCGGATGCCGATTGCGCAATTCGAGAAGAACGCCAAGGATGCCGGCCGCGACCACAATCCGCGGGCGTTCACCCTGTGGATGGCTGGAGGCGGAGTCAAGCCGGGTGTCTGCTACGGAGGCACCGACGAGCTAGGGCATGAGGCCGTGGACCATCCGGTCACCGTTACCGACTGGCACGCGACCATCTTGCACCTGCTGGGCCTGGATTACCAGAAATTGGTCTTCGATCAGAGCGGTCTCAAGGACAAACTCACCTCGGTCTACGAGGCGCGGATCGTGAAAGAGATCCTTGCTTAACTTTTGCGCGGTTAAAGCTCCGCGCTAATGAATGCCGGATAGCAGGGCAGGAACTGGCCTCGTTGCCGGTAAAGCTCGGTTAAGGGTCAGGGGTCCTGCACTCCCGCCTTCTTGAAATCGCCCGCCTTCATGAACGTCATGCTCGCCGGATCGAGATATTTCCGCATAGCGGACATGATCTGCTCCGGCGTCAGGGCCTGGACCTTCTTTTGCACGTCCTCATCCCAGGCCATCGTGCGGCCGTAATGTGTCCAGGAGGCGAGCTTGCTGACCAGCTCGCGGTCTTGCGAGCGGCTCACTTGCTGGGACTGCAACCAGCCGGTCTTGCCCGCCGTGACCTCCTGTTCGCTGTAGCCCTCCTTCAGGATTTTCGCCATCTCGTCCCGGAATGACGCTTCCACCTTTTTGATGTTCTGCGGCGCGCAAATGGCCAGAGCCTGGAAGGGCGTGTTGTCTTCCTCGGGCGTCGCCTGCAGTATCGAACCCACGCCATAGCTCAGGCCCTCTTTGCCGCGGATGCGCTGGAACAGCCGCGAGTTCATCCCGGAGCCCAGCAGATAATTGCCGAACATCAGCGCCGGGTAGTCGGGATGATCGTCGCCCAGGTGCAGCGGCACGCCGGCGACGAAAAACGCGTTGGCTTTATCGGGGGTCTCAAACGATTGGCTGACTGGATCGATCTTCCGATACGGGTTCTTCACCTTGGCATAAGGCTTGGAGCTCTTCCAGGAGCCAAAAAGCTTGGAGGCCAATTGTTGCACCTGCTCCGCATCGAAGTCGCCCACAATGGCCAGCTCGGCATGGGAAGCCCCGTAGAAAGTCGCGTAGAACTTCTTGACATCATCAAGCGTGAGAGCCTTGAGATCGGCGATCTCCTCCTCAAAAGTGGGCACGTAGCGAACGTCGCCTTTCGGATAGGGATGCATGTGCCGCTGAAAAGCCGTGCGAGCCACGGCCTGCGGCTCGGTCTTCTGCGCTTCCGCGCCGGCCAGTTGCTGCTGTCGGAGTTGCTCGAATTCAGAGGGCGGAAACGAAGGCTCGTGCAGTATCTCGTCCAAGACCCCCAGAACCGCCGGCAGGTTCTGGGCGATCGTCTCGACGCTAACCGTGGCGGCCGTCGATCCGCCGACAATGAAAACGCGAGCTTTCAGCTTGTCAAACTCGTCCTGGATCTGCTGGCGCGTTCGCTTCGTTGTGCCGCGCAGCAGCATTTGTGAAGCCAGCCCTGCCGCGATGGACTGGTTGCGGAGGCTTTCTTCGTCGCCGAAGTGCAGCCGCAAAGTGGCTGAGACCGTGTTGCCGCGGGTTTTCTTGGAAAGAAAGGCTAGCTTCAGGCCGTCCTGCAACTGGCCGCGCCGCGTGCGAGCGTCGATGTTGGCCGGGGAGGCGTCAAACGCCTCGCCCACCGCCACCGCAGCGTCGCCCTTGTAATCCTTGAGCATGGCCACCACGTCGGGGTCGGCGGGGATCTCGGCCCGATCGGGCTGAGCCGCGGGGATAAAGAGGCCGACGGTGCGATTCGACGGCTTGAAGTAGTAGGTCGCAACGCGCTGGACGTCCTCCACCGGCGCCTTCCGCAAGCGGTCGCGGTGCAGGAACAGCAGCCGCCAGTCGCCCATGGCCGCCCACTCGCTCATCTGCAGGCCGACGCTTGCCGAGTTGTTGAGCAACAGGTCGATGCTCTTCAGCAGTTGCGTGCGCGCCCGCTCGACTTCCTCCTTGGTGAAGAGATTGGTCCGGATGCCGTCGACGGTGGCCAGCAGGGTGTCGCGGGCGTCGTCGAGCGATGCCTCTTTGCGGACCTGGGCCTGGAACGCCACCATTCCAGGCTCTTTAAACTGGAAGCTGAAGCCACCCACGCGCGTGGCTTTCTTTGTTTCGACCAGCGCCTGGTGGAGCCGGCCGGAGGGCGTGCTGGACAGAATCTGCGTGGCGATGTCCAGTGGGGCGAAGTCGGGGTGCGAGCCGGCGGGCACGTGATAACCGGCGATGACCCCCTGAACTTCGCCCACGCGGCGCAGCGTCACCGAGCGTTCCCCGTCCTGCGTAGGCTCGACCGTGTAAGAAGGGCGAAGCTTCCGCTCGGGGCGCGGGATCGAACCGAAATGCTTCCCGATCAGGGCCAGCGTCTTGGCCTCGTCGAACTTGCCGGCGACCAGAAGAACTGCGTCATCCGGCTGGTAGTGGGTCTTATAAAACAGTTGCAGCCGGTCGATGGGAACGTGCTCGATATCGCTGCGAGCGCCGATGGTGGACTTGCCGTAGTTGTGCCAGATGTAGGCGGTTTCCGTCACGCGGTCGAGCAGCACCCGCATCGGGCTGTTCTCGCCGGATTCGAATTCGTTGCGCACTACCGTCATCTCGCTGTCCAGGTCCTTCTTGGCAATGAAGGAGTTCACCATGCGGTCGGCTTCGAGATCGAGCGCCCACTCCAGGTTGTCGTCGGTAGCCTGAAAGGTCTCGAAATAGTTCGTGCGGTCCACCCAGGTGCTGCCGTTGGGCCGGGCGCCGTGGCTTTGGAGTTCCTTGTCGATGTCCGGATGCTTGACGGAGCCCTTGAACAACAGGTGCTCCAGCAGGTGGGCCATGCCGGTTTCGCCGTAGTCTTCGTGCTTGGAGCCGACGAGGTAAGTAATATTGACCGTGATGGTGGCCTTCGAAGGGTCGGGGAACAGCAGCACCTGCAAGCCGTTCGGGAGGCGGTACTCGGTGATGCCCTCGACGGAAGGGCCTCGTGCGACCCCGTCCGGCAGGGCCATTGCCCGAGCCGACTGAGCCGAGTAGGCCACGCCCGCTGACAGAACAGCCAGCAGGACGCTGCTTGCAGCGAGCCGCACGCCCTTCATAAGCGCCTCCCATGACAGCACATTCGCGGTAACCTGATTCTGTCCATTATGATATACCGGCTGCGCGAATCGACCGGCTCCTCACCCGCAGGGTGCACGAAATAATGGTGATCGGCGGCGGAGCCTTGATCCGGCACACTCGGCCGGAATCGGAGCCGCGACCGTCAGGGAGCGGTCCTTCGAGAAACAAGACCGCCGCTTGAAGAACCGCTCCCTCACGGTCGCGGCTCGGCATGGAACCATTCCGAGCACCCACTGCACCACGATGCCCAGGCCGCCCAGGAAGACGAAGCGGCGGGCCCGGCGCCAGCCCATATGCCGTTCGTCGAGCTCGACCAATCGCCTCTGAACCCGGAAGCCGGGCCGGCCAGGATTTACTATCGCGAAGCGGGGAGCGGAGTCCCCCTCGTTTTCCTCCACGGCGGATGGGGTTACGAGATCTATCCGTTTGACCACTGAGCCGGGGGAGCTGGCGGCGGTGCGCGCCGAGCTTCCACGCGCGGCCTTCTGCATCATCGAGCAGGCGGGCCACAGCCCCCACAGCGAGCCGGCCGCCGCGGACGAGTGTATCCGCGCGGCCGGCCAATTCCTCCGGCAAATTGGCTGTACACTCTAAATATGCTGACCCTCGAAAACTGCCGCCATCGCCAGAAGCGCCTGCTGAAACAAATGGAAAAACTCCGGCTGGATTTGGTCGTGCTGGCCAATCCCAAGACGATCTATTACTTTACCGGCGCCTTAACCGATCCGATGCTGCCGCAGACTTTCGCCCTGAATTCCGCGGGCAAGAGCCTGCTGATCACCAACCAGCAGCCGACCCAGGCGTCGGCGGATCAAGTGCAGATCTATACCGGCTACACGCTCGATCGTCCTTTCAACCGGACGTCGATGGTGGTGGAGGCGGTGATGCTGGTCCGGGAGATCCTGGTGGCGGGATCAGTGGGGATCGAGCACGAGTTCGTGCCGGCCGTGATCAGCGACCATTGCGGCGAGAAGAAAGTGAACATTACGCCGGTCATCGACGAGATGCGCCGGATCAAGGATCCCGATGAGCTGCAATCGATCTACAGCGCCATCCGGCTGACGGAGGCGGGCTACGCCGCCGTGCACGGGCGGATCGAGCCGGGCCTGGCGGAGTTCGAGGTTTACTCGATGTTTCACGACGCTCTGGTGCGGCACGCACAGACTTCCGTCGATCTGCGCGGCGACTTTGCCTGCGGCACGCGAGCCATTCGCGGGGGCGGTCCGCCCACGGCCCGGCAGGTCGCCGCCGGGGACCTCTACATCCTCGACATTTTTCCTCTTTATGGCGGCTACCACTGCGACTTGACCCGGACGTTCGCTGTGGGGCCCCCAACCGCTATCCAGCAGGAAGCATGGGACGTTGTGCGGCAGGCCCATGATCTCGCGGCGAAGCTGATCCGGCCGGGCGTCAACGCGCGCGATGTCTATTTCGAGATTCGCGCCCACCTGGAGACGTTCAAACCCACCTGCGGCTCCTTTTGGCACCACCTGGGGCACGGCTTGGGGATGAACGGCTGGGAGTTTCCGTGGCTCACGCCGGGGAGCGATCACGTCATTCAGGAAGGCGAGGTGCTGGCGGTCGAGCCGGGGCTGTATGGGGAATGTCTCAACGGCGGCATCCGGTTGGAGCACAACTACCTGGTGACCCACGGCGGGATCACCGCTCTCGACAGTTTTCACCTCGATCTGTGAGGGCTGGGGACGCCCGGATCAATTCGGCTTGGCGCGCATCAAGGGCCAGCCGCGCTCGGCCAGGGCCCGGATGCCGTTGCATCGCGCACCCACGAGGAACTCTCGCAGCAGCCGGAGCTCCCCTTCTTTGAGGCTTACAATCATGTCCTCAAATTCGCCGGGCGTGATGTCCTCGTTGTCGATGACCTGTTGGAAGATCCTGCGCACCTTCTCGCGGTCCACCGGCTCTGCCATATAGCCAAATTCTATCACTGTGACGGGCCTGGCGGTTCAAGGCGTGCGCGGCACAAAAGTAACAGTTTCCGAGATGGGATGAGAAGGCCGGTCTCCAGCGGGATGCGTTACGCTCCCAATGAAAGACGCACTCAAAGGTGCAAAAGGAAACCGGCCCATGAAGACGGATAGCACGGCTCGGAATCCATTCTTCAGGTCTTGAACGCGAATAACCTCATGGCGTTCGCGCCGCGGATCTTGGCCCGGTCGGTTTCCGAGGCGTAGGCGAACATCTGGTCGAACAGGTCCACCTGCCTTTGGAATTCCGCCATATCGTGACCCAAGCCGCCCCAGAGCATCCGGTCGGGGCCGAATGCATCGAAAGCGCGGCGGACCAGGGGCTGAGCATCCCGGAAGGGATAGCCCTGCTTCGAGGAGTAGCCCACGGCGGAATACTTCATGTAGACGCGCGGCAGCCGGGCCAGCTTCAGGATGCCCTCATATTCGGCAGGGCTGCCCTGGCCGGCGCGGCCCAGGTGGTCGAGGATCACCGGCGCGTCCGGGAATTGGGCGGCCAGCCCGCCGATCTGCGGCGCATAGTAAGGAATGAAGTGCATCTGGATCGCGAGGCCGAGCGACTGCGCCTTCCGCCAGGCCGCCTTCGTGGCCGGATCGCGAAGGTCGCGGTCGCGAATCGCGCCGCTTCGAGTGGGCGGAGTTCCCGGAGCGTGATTTTCGTGGATGCGGAGCGCCACGATGCGTCCTGGAAACCGGCGCGTGAGTTCTTCCATGCGGGCGGGCGTCTGGGGGTCGATCGGATCGAACAGACAGGCGCCCTTAAAGAAGCCGGGGGAGGGCTCGTGCTCGAAGCAATATTCGAGGTACCGATGGTCGTCCTGATAGGGTTCGGCGTGGACGAGGATGACGTGGTCTATCCGGGATTGGCGGAGGAATTCCGCATAGGTCTCGAGTGGCTGCGCCGGCGGCCGATAAGTCGCGTTGGGATGATAGGGAAAGAGTTTCTGGTCGCCGGCGAAAAGGTGGATATGTGTATCGATGAGATGCCCTGGGGGCCGGACCGCGGCGGCAGCCGGCAGAAGGCTCAAGGCGCCGCCGAGCAGCTCCCGGCGGGAAAGTGAATGCGGCATGAGCAACGCTCCAGACTGGCGACCGGGGCATCACCCGCCGGCGCGCCTTTGCGGCGGTCGGGTGCATGCCCTGGTTAGCCGACCATGTTGTCATACTCAGCGTGCGTCCCGATCCAGAACCAAAGCACGCCGTCTGAGACCGGCCTGCCGACGGCACGGTGGTGCAGGCCCACCCGCGCGGACCAGAACTCGCCAACCTTCTTGAAGTGGAGCGATGGATGCCGGGGGTGCGCTTTTAGCAGGGCAAACGCTCTGTTGGCGGCCTCTCTTACCGTAGAAGGGAGAATTTGATAGCATTTCCAGAAATCAGGCGCGGCGTAGTGATTCACAGCTTCGTGGATTTCCCGGCAAGGTGGTCCCGAAGGGCGCGTTCTGCCAAGGCATCAAGTTTCCCTGCCTTGACGTCGGCTTCAAACTGACGGTCCCATGCTTCGCCGTCGAACTTTGCGAACCATTTCCGGAGTGTTGCCAGTTCTTCGGAAGCAAGCTCTCGGATCTGACCTTCGATGTTCCGCACTTTGCTCATAGGGCACCCCCCTGGTTCAAGATCTGTCGCCCAGGCGCAGGGCGTTCTTGACCTCCGCCGGATCTGACATCTTGCCCTCCACGTCCATTGTATCCGCTCGGGGACCCTTCACGGTTGCTTGGGCGCTGGCCGGTTGACTTATTACTCCAGGCCCCGACTTCTGACGCGGGTCACCCTGACGGTACTGCCACAAGAGAAGATCGGGCTTCTTGAGTGAGTGATGCCAGGGAGTGCTAGAATCTTCGACGAGGAACCCCGATGAATCGAAGAGAATTTGTGGCTCTTGCGGCTGGCGCGGCGGTGGCGCGGCCTCCCGGCAGCCAGTTTATAAAGAGCATCTGTGCGGTGATCTTTCCGCGCCAGATGCCCTATGCCGAATGCTTCCGGCAGGCCAAGAGCGCCGGCTTCGACGGCGTGGAGATTCAGCTCGGCCGGGAGATCACTCCATCTTCGACGCCCGACCAGGTGAAGGCCGTGGGCGAGGCGGCACACCAGGCCGGAGTGGCAATTGCCAGCATGTGGGTGCAGCCGCTCGGCTCGGCGCCGCTCAACAGCCCGGACGCGGACGTGCGCGCCCGCGGCGTCGCGGCCATCGAGAAGGCCGTCGAGTTCGCCACCTATCTGGATTGCGGGGCGCTGCTTCTGGTGCCGGGAAGGCTCGGCACGGGGGCGCGCTTCGAGGTGGGCTACGAGGCGACCTGGGAGCGGTTCACCACCGAACTCAAGAAGGCCATCCCCGCCGCCGAGCGGGCCAAGGTGATCCTGACGCCCGAGAACGTCTGGAACAAGTTCCTGGTCAGCCCGCTCGAGATGCGGAGCTTCATCGATCAGTTCCAAAGCCCCTGGCTGCAGGCCCATTTCGACATGGGCAACGTGATGCAGTTCGGCTACCCGCAGGACTGGATCCTGACGCTGGGCCCACGAATCAAGCGCATCCACGTGAAGGACTACAAGCTCTCCGCGCGCGCCGAGCAGGGCCGCTTCGTCGATCTGCTGGAAGGCGACGTGGACTTCAAGGGCGTGATGGCCGCGCTGGTCAAGGTCGGCTATCGTGGTTTCCTTTCGCCGGAGATCGGCGCCGACCCCAACGACCCGGACAAGCTGAAGAAGGTCTCGCAGGCCCTGGATAAGATCCTGGCGATGGCCTGAGGAAAGGAACCACAGATGAACACAGATGAACACAGATTAAAAAATGCCTGGGGTCTATCTGTGTTCATCGGTGTTCATCTGTGGTTCCCTGTTTTTGCCGGTGAGATTGTTTTGCCCTCGACGGCTCTGGAGCGCGAGGCGCCGGTGGCGGCGGTTTATCGCACGGCTCGGGCTACGGGGAAGGGGGAGCTCCGGATTCGGTGGAGCGACGCCTTGGGGCGAGTGATCGAAGACCGCAAAATGCCCGTGGAGCTGGCCGATGAGACCGACGTTGGTTTCACAATTGATCTGCGCCGCGCCGTGGCCATGAAGAACGAGCTGCAGGCGCACCTTTCCTTGGAAGGCGTCAATAAGAAGGGCGCCAAGGACCACCGCGAAGAGGACGCCAGGATCGGATTCGTTGCCCGGCCGCCCTATCGCACCTGGTGGGACTACACCATGGTCATGTGGCAGCACTACCCGTCCCAGTCGCAGCCCGCCTTGAAACACTTGGGGTTCAACGCCAGCGAATGGGTCGGGCGGAACCGGAACCTGCCCGACTTCCTCCTCGACAACGACCTGCGCTGGTACGCCGAAAACATCGCCACCGATTTCTACTCCGAGTATCACCGCTACTATCCAGACCGTCCCAACCACTGGGCCTTTCTGCAGGCCAAGGAGCTTTACCAGAAAGATCCGTCGAGCCTGGAGGCGTTCAAGCGGCATCCCAGCCTTTCCGACCCCGTCTGGCTGCAGAAAATCCAGGACCGGCTGGTCGAAGCGGCCCGGATTCACTCGCCCTATCGGCCGGTGTTCTACAGCCTGGGGGACGAGAGCGGCATTGCCGACCTCGCGGCTTACTGGGACTTCGATTTCTCCGATCAGTCGCTCGCCGCGATGCGGGAGTGGCTCAAGCAGCGCTACGGCACGCTCGCCGCCTTGAACCGGCAGTGGGGGACGGACTTTGCCTCCTGGGACCTGGTCGCGCCGATGACCACCAACCAGGCCATGAAGCGCACCGATGAGAACTACTCCGCCTGGGCCGATCACAAGGAGTGGATGGACATCGCGTATTCCCGGGCGTTAAAGATGGGGACCGACGCCGTCCGCTCGGTCGATCCGGAGGCCTACGTCGGCATCGGCGGGGCCCAGATGCCGGGCTGGGGCGGCTACGACTACTACCGCATCAGCCGGGCGCTCAACGCCATCGAGCCCTACGACATCGGCAACAACATCGAGATTATCCGCTCGCTCAACCCGAGGATGGCCGTGGTCACGACCGCCTTCGCGCGCGGGCCGTGGGAAAAGCACCGGGTCTGGTACGAGCTGCTGCACGGCAACCGCGGCCTGGTCGTGTGGGACGAGAAGCATGAATACGTCAATAAGGACGGCTCGACCGGCCCGCGCGGGCAGGAGGCCGAGCCTTACTACACCGAGCTGCGCAACGGCATCGCCTCGCTGCTGATGGCGAGCGAGCGGCAGGCCGACCCGATCGCCATCCATTATTCGCAATCGAGCATGCGCACCGAGTGGATGCTGGCGCAGCGGCCGAAGGGCGAGGCTTGGGTGAAGCGCAGCTCGTCTTCCGAGCGGCGGGACAGCGACTTCCTCCGGCTGCGGGAGTCGTTCTGCCGCCTGATCGAAGACCTCGGCTTGCAATACAACTTCGTGGCCTACGGTCAGATCGAGCAGGGCGAGCTGCTGAGAAAGGGCTATCGGGTCCTGATCCTGCCGCGATCGGCGTCGCTTTCGGAGGCCGAGGCGCAGGGCATCCGGGAATTCGTCCACCAGGGCGGCGTCCTCCTCATCGATGGCGGCCAGCCCGGAGTTTATGACGAGCACAGCCGCAAGCTCGACAAACCTCAGCTCGCCGATCTGCCGGGCACGCCCGGCGCCGGCAAGGTATTCACGCTCACCGGCGACATCCTCAACTACCACCAGAACCGGCTGGCGGGCAAGGAAGGCGCGGCGCACGAGATGATGGGCAAGCTGCTCGGCGAGGCCGGCGTGCGGCCCGCATTTGCGGTTACCGACGCTTCAGGCCGGCCGGTAGTTGGGGTCGAGACCCACGTCTTTCGCAACGGCGGCGTCACGATCGTGGCGCTGCTGAGCAATCCGCAACTGCGGGTGGACGAGCTCGGGCCGCCGGAGTTCCGCTCCAACAAGCGCTTCGAGAAACCCCAGTCGGTGAAGCTGACTCTGCCGGCCGAGCTCTACGCCTACGATCTCCGCCAGGCGAAGCCGCTGGGAAGAAAGAAGGAGTGGACCCTGGCGCTCGATCCCTACGAGCCGGCCATTTACGCCGTCTGGCCGGAGGCAGCTTCTCCGCTTCGCGTTCTTGCGCCGGCGCGCCTGGGCCGCGGCCAAACCGGCCGCATCGGCCTGAGCCTCTCCGCGGGCTCGCCGGCTGCGACCCACCTGTTCCATGTGGACGTCGTCGATCCCTCCGGTAAGCCGGTCCTGTATTACTCAGGCAATCTTCTTGCTCCGCGCGGCCGCGCGGCCAAGCCGCTTCCGCTGGCGGTCAATGACCCGGCGGGCAAATGGGAGATTCGGGTCAAAGACCTTCTCAGCGGTCAGACACAAACATCGGCGATCGAAGTATTTTGACCCGCAATCGAGCAGAGGCTAAGGATTCCGACTCCAACCGGATGAGGCTGACATTGATGCCGTAGGGCCGGTCGTCGTTGGGGATACGGATCGTCGGCGCCACCCGTAGGTGCAGCGCGTACTCCGGCGCCGCCGGCAGATCTGCCTCAAAAATAAACGTGCCCGCAGCGCGCAGCCGGAGAGTTCCCACGAGCGCGCCGTTCGCAAACAGAGAGACCCGAACGATCCTGTGCTCGCGGAAGGAAGCTTCGGCCGCATGGCCGCGAACGCGCAGCCGGCACGGCCGGGTGGGATCGCGCGGGCGCAGGATCGCCGAGGCTTCGGCGCCCATCCAGCGATAGCGGCTGCCGTAAACACCGTCGAGGTCGTACCAGCCGGAACGGAGCTTGGTTTCGTGGCCGGGAAGGCTGAAATCGATGTTGTCATCGCGGTCGCCGGGATAGAGCTGGGCGCGCTCTTTCGACGGCAGCAGGTTGTAGACGCCGCCGTCATGGGCGGCCCGGTAAGAGCAGGCGGAGCAGTCGAGCGCGCCGTCGCCGTCGCGGTCGAGGCCTGCGCCGCAATCCGGGCACCGGAGCGCCCGCTCGAAGTGGTCGGGGTCGAAGGGAACTTCCTGGCGAGCGCCTGCCTTGCGGCAGATGCCGGTGATCGAGCCGCCCAACAGCTCCGCCGCCAGCCCGTAAGACCGGCGCCGCTCGGCGCGCCACGCCAGGCGCTTCACCCAGCGTTCGGCCAGCCCGCGCTCGGGGACATCGACCAGAAACTGCGTCTCGGCGAAGTACCGCCCGGCCAGCCGCTTCCAGGCACGGGCGTCCAGGCCCTGGTTCCGCTCGATGCCGAAGAGTTGATCCTGGCGGGAGCCGATTGCGTCCTGCACCAGGTAGCCGAGCAACCCCAGGCGATGGAGCGTCCGCTCCCAGGGCTTCATCCGGCGCTCGTGAGGGCTTTGGTATAGGCGCAACGAGAGCAAACGCCGCAGCGGCTCCTCGGCAAACAGGAATACGCCCCCCGGAGCCAGCACCCGCGCCACTTCCGCAAAGACCCGCTCCAGCCCGACGAAGTCGCCTAGCGTCTGATAGGCCGCCACCAGCCGCAAGGAGGCATCGCGAAACGGCAGGCGAGCCGCATCGCCGCCCAGGCGCACCGGCGCGCGCGTCAGTTCCCAGCGCTCCATCAACGCGATGCCGTGACGCAGGGCGCCGGTGGAAATGTCGAGGGCAAAGCCGCCGGCGCCGAAGCGATTGGCCAGCAGGTAGCTGGTGTGGCCGGCGTTGGCGCCGATTTCGAGGAAGGGTGTGAAGGGGCCGATCCAATCGGCGTATGCGGCGAGCACCGCCCCGCGCCGGATGTTCTCCTCGGCGTAGACGGCGATAGCCGTTTCCGGCTCGCCCAGCGAAGCGAAGCTGTGAAACTCGACCTCCGCCTGCTTGGCGCGAAGCGACTGCGCGACCACCCGGTCGTGCTCGAGCGAGTCCAGCAGCTTCTCGAGCGGTTGATTTGTCGATTTGTTGATTGACGATTGCCCCGAATCTGGCTCTTCAATCACCAAATCACTCAATCATCCGATCAACAGGTCACTGGACCCGTTCGTCTTTTTCCACTTTGCCGTCGCGGATCTGGATGATGCGGTGGGCGTGGAGGGCGATGTCGTGCTCGTGGGTCACCAGCACGATCGTGTTGCCCTGCTGGTGCAGGCGCGCGAACAGGCCCATGATTTCGTTGCCGGTGGCCGAGTCGAGATTGCCCGTGGGCTCGTCGGCGAGCAGGATGGCGGGGTCGTTCACCAGCGCCCGGGCGACGGCCACGCGCTGGCGCTGGCCGCCGGACAGCTCGTTGGGCTTGTGGTACATGCGGTCCTGGAGGTCCACTTGGGCCAGAGCGCGCTTGGCGCGCTCGATGCGCTCGTCGGCGGGCGTGCCGTTGTAGATCAAGGGCAGCTCGACGTTGTGCAATGCCGAGGCGCGCGCCAGCAGGTTGAAGGTCTGAAACACGAAGCCGATTTCCTTGTTCCGAATGCGCGCCAGCTCGTCGTCCGTCAAGTCGCTGACCAGGTTCCCGTTGATGTAGTACCGTCCGGAGCTCGCCGTATCCAGGCACCCGATCAGGTTCATCAGGGTCGATTTCCCGGAGCCGGACGGTCCCATGATGGCTACGTATTCGCCCCTCTTGATCTCGACCGAAACGCCGGAAACCGCGTGGATCTGCTCCGACCCCATGATATAGGTCTTCCACAGATCGTAAGTCCGGATGACGATCCCCTGCTGCCGCAACTGCTCGCCGGCATCCTGCTCGTAAACCGCCGTGGCCATCGCTACTTGGTTTCCTCTTCTTTCTTGGGCGCCTTGTTGTCCACCTTCACCGCCGTTTCGGGCCGGATCGTGCGCAGCACCTTGTAAGAGCCGGTGATGATCTCTTCGTTCTCCTGCACCCCGTCGAGCACCTCGATGTCCGACGCCCCGGTGATGCCCGTGGCCACCTTGCGGAAGGCGGCCTTTTTATCGCTCGCGATCGCGAACACTCCCTGGATCTCTTCCTTCTTCTTGTCCTTGCCGGAAGGCGGAGGAGCGTAGCTCTTGTCGGCGGCCTGGACGCCTCCGGAGGTTTTCTTTTTCGGCTCGAGATCCGCCGCCGTGCGGATGGTCAGCGACTGGATGGGGACGGTCAGGGCGCGCTGGCGCGTGGCGGTGGTGATCTTGGCAGTGCAAGAGAGCCCGGGGCGGATCTCATCGGGTGGATTGTCGAGGGCGATCACCACCTTGAAATCCTTCGCTTCCTGGCTGGAGATGTTGCTTTGTGAGGCCGCCAAGCCGCTCGAGCGGAGAAGCGCCGTATTACCGATCTCGATCACGTGGCCTTTCAAGCTCTTGTTGAGGATCGCGTCCACGGTGACTTCGGCCGCCTGCTGGAGCTTCACGTTGACGATATCGGTCTCGTCCACCCGCACCTCGGCGGTGATCAGCGACATGTCGGCGATGGTCATGATCAGGCTGGAAGGCGAGTTCTGTATGCCGGGGACCACGGTTTCGCCCACGCGCACGGGGAGGTTGGTCACGATGCCGTCGAGCGGCGCCATCGAGTAGTATTTTTGCAGCACGTCGGAGACGCGGGTCAGGTTGGCCTGCAACTGCTCGACGCGCCGGCGTGAGGACTCGCGCTGGGCGATCACCTGGTCGATCAGCGCCTGGTTCTGCGAAACGCGCGCTTCGGCTTCCGCCACGCCGGCTACCGCTGAGTCACAGTCGGCCTTGCGCGTGTCGTAATCCTGCTTGGGGATGAGCTGGTCCTGCCACAACTGCTTGGCGCGCTCGAAGTTGATCGCGGCCTTCTCGGCATCGGCCTTGGTCCGGGTGAGCGTCGCCCGCACGGTCCGCAGGTTTTCTTGCGCCGACTTGATGCCCGCGTCAGCGGCGATCAGGTCGGCCTCCGCCGTCTTGAGCATGGCCTGCTGCGCGTTCACGTCGGCCGCCGGCTGCACGGTTTCGAGCTTCGCCAGCAATGCGCCTTTCTTGACCCGGTCGCCTTCCTTGACCAGGATGTCGGTGAGCATCCCGATATTCTGGGCGCCGACGTTGATGTAGTTGCGAGGCTTGATTTCGCCGGAAGCGGTGACTTGAGACACCAAGTCCTGCCGGGCCACGCGGCCGGTCTGAACCGTGACAATCCCCTGCTGGCTGTAACGAATGCTGCCGTAGACGATGCCGCCTAACAGCGCAACCGCCAGCACGCCCAGCAGTATTTTGGTGCCCTTCTTCATCCAGCCTCTCCTGTTTTGACGGCGGCCGGACCGGCTCTACCGCCACCTACCCAGAAAAGAAGACGCGGATACCCGCGAAAAGTTCCCAGGAGTTCACGCATTATTTTAACATACGGGCTGCACCAGCCGCCTTCCAACCCGCAGCACGTGCAGCACGTGAAGCAACCGCACAGTGTGCTATCCTGGCCGCAGAAATGGGTCCTTCGCCAAAGCGGATGGGGCTGGTCGCCGTCTTGCTGCTGGTCTTTGTGGCTGCCGGCGCTCCCTCCGCCGAAGAGCCGTTTCTGGTTCGGGTGATGAAGGAGGAGCTCAACCGCTCCTTCCAGATCTTGCGGCAGAAAGCGGACCCGCCCCCTTACTTCATCAGTTACGAAATCACTGAGCAGCAGACCCGCAGCCTTTCGGCCGGCTTGGGGACGCTGCTGAACGACTCGCAAAGCCATTCCCGCCTGCTCGACGTGACCGTGCGCGTGGGGGATTACAAGCTCGACAACTACCACCGGCTCCGCGGCGCGGGGGGCGGCGGCGGGGGGGGCGGGGCGCTGACCGTGAGCCTGGACGACGACGCCGACTCGCTGAAAGCCTCTCTGTGGGCCCATACCGACCGCAAATACCGGCAGGCCGCCGAGCGGCTGACGCGCATCAAGACCAACCGCACGGTCAAGGTCGAGGAAGAGGACACGTCGGACGATTTCTCCCGCGAGGAGCCGGCCGTGTGGTTCGGCGGCCGCGCCAGCCTGGCCATCTCCGAACAGCAGTGGGCCGAGCGCCTGAAAAAACTTTCCGCCGCCTTCCGCTCCCATCCCCAGGTGCTCACCTCGCGGGTAACCCTGCACGCCGAGAGCCACAATGCGTCGCTGGTGAATACCGAGGGTACGGCGGTCCAGCAGGGTCGCAACTTCCTGCGGCTGACGATCAGCGCCGCCGCCCGCGCCGCCGACGGGATGAACCTGGAGCGCTACGAAAGCCTGGATGCGGCCGATCAAGCCGGTTTCCCGCCCGACGAGCAGATCCTGGCGCTCCTCGAAACCATGGCGCGCGATCTCGAGCACTTGCGCGCCGCTCCGGTCGCCGAGCCGTTCGTCGGCCCGGCCATTCTGAGCGGCCGCGCCAGCGGCGTGTTCTTTCACGAGATCCTGGGCCACCGCATCGAAGGACACCGCCAGAAGGACGAGGCCGAGGGCCAGACCTTCGCCAAGAAACTCGGCGAGCCGATCCTGCCGCCGTTCCTCTCGGTCGTTTTCGATCCGACCTTGAAGAAGCTCGACGCCGCCGAGCTGAACGGTTGGTATGACTACGACGATGAGGGCGTGAAGGCCCGGCGCGTGGCGGTGGTCGAGCAGGGCATCCTGAAAAGTTTCCTGATGACCCGCTCTCCGGTGGCCGCCGTGGCCCGGTCGAACGGCCACGCCCGCCGCCAGCCCGGCCTGGAAGTGGTCGCGCGGCAGTCGAACCTGCTGGTCGAATCCTCGCGCCGCGTCCCGGATGAGGAACTGCGCCGGCTGCTGGTCGCCGAGGTCCGCAAGCAGAACAAGCCTTACGGCCTCTACTTTCACGACATCCAGGGCGGCTTCACCACCACCGGCCGCGCCGGCCTGCAAGCCTTCAAGGTGATCCCGCTGGTGGTCTACCGCGTTTACGCCGACGGACGTCCCGACGAGCTCATCCGCGGCGTCGACGTCGTGGGCACGCCGCTCTCCGCCTTCGCCAAGATCCTGGCCACGTCGGACCACACCGAGGTCTTCAACGGGTATTGCGGAGCGGAATCGGGCAGCGTTCCCGTGTCGGCGATTTCGCCCGCCATCCTGGTTTCCGAGATGGAGATCGAGAAGCAGCGCAAAGCGCAGGACCGCCCGCCGCTGCTGCCGCCGCCGGAGGAATTGAGGAATTGAGGAATTGAGGAATTGAGAAATGAAGATCCGGAGAAATTGAGGAATTGAGGAATTGAGGAATGAAGATCCACTGGACACGAC
>JBGOUJ010000004.1:0-48030 GCA_041477005.1 Terriglobia bacterium
CCGGCTCCTGGCCCCCGTCCCTCGGCCCCTGGCTCCCAACTCCCAGTTCCCGGTCTCCGCCCCTCGGCCCCTGGCCCCCATACCTCGGCTCCTGGCCTCCATCCTTCGGCTCCTGGCCTCCATCCTTCGGCTCCTGGCCTCCATCCTTCGGCTCCTGGCTCCCGTCCCTCGGCCCCTGACTTCCGAAGTCCGGGGGAGTCTTCAGATTGCCGAGCAGCTCGTCCGCGGGCGCCACCCACTCCGCGCTTGCCTCGGTGGTCGGGACCTGCCCTAGCGAGAGGTATTCGGCAAACCGGGACGCCGTCAGCCCCTCCGAGGCGCAGGCCAGTAGAGCGAGAAAGGCGCGGCCGGAGGGGTCGGGGCGGGCCGCGCTGCGGGTGAAGAATCCGGGAATACCGGCGCGGCGCAGGGCATCCTCGACCAGCGGCAGGTAATTCTCGGGATGGCGCAGCAGGATCGCCATCTGGTCAAACGGAATGCCCTGTTCGGCTAGCAGGCGGATGCGGCGGGCGATCTCCACCGATTCCAATCCCTCGCCGGCCGCTGAGAAAAACTCGAGGCTCGGGTCCATCTCACCCCGGATTGGAATCTGAGGTGTCGGAATCTGGGGCGCAAAGACGTAGCGCCGCAGCCGGTCGAGAGCTCCCTGCGGCTCCCCGACATCCAGGTCTTCCGGCCTCACGCCCAGGATCTGCTCCAGGGCATGGATCGTCTCTTCGTCACCGGCCGGCGCAGTGGCGAAAACATGGAGCGACCGGCCGGCCAGAGCCGTCACGAACTCGCGCTCGGCGGCCGACCCGAGGGTGCAATCGAGCAGGAACACCGGCAGACCGAGGAGGCGGTGCTGCGCCTGGCCGGCGGCAAGCTGGAACAGCGTAGCCAGGTCGGCCAGCCGTCGCTCGGCCAGCTCCTTCTCGTAGCGCGCGAGCAGGCGCGCCAGATCGTGGCTGGGAAGGTCGTGGCTGGGAAAGTCGTTGCTGGGAGAGTCCTGGCCGGGAAGGCCGGCGCTCTTCAGGCGAGGGGGATCCACGCCGTGCAGCCGGAGCTCGGTGAGGGTAGCAGCCAGCGCCCGCGGAAAACCCGGCGTGTCGGCCACCGGACCGAAGTAGCGGAGCGTCCCATCGGCGCGGCAGGCGTACACGCTGCGCGCCGCAATGGCCTCCATGCCGAGCCGGCTGACCGGCGCCAGCCCGCGTTTCGTGATGGGCTCGGCGGCGAGGGCAGCGGCGAGCTGGCGGAGGGTCATCCGATGCAGGCCGCGGACGCCGCCCCGGCGCTGCGAGCAGCCGCGAACAAAATCGTCGGCCGCACCCCGCGTCTCGCCTAGCGCCAGGGCCTCAGATTCGTCGGAAAGCGATTCCAAGAGTTCCCCAACTCGCTCCAGACGTCGAGCGTTGGAACAGGACACAAAGATGCGGCGGGTGGACACGGACTGCCAGTAAGGGAGCCCGCTCATTATACAAGTAAGAGAAAAGCAGCCGTCAGCTTTCACTAAGAAGCCATCAGCCTTCAGCCGTCAGCTTTCAGCAACCCCGCCGGCGAAATGGATTGCTGATGGCTGACGGCGGATAGCTGATGCTGATGGCCGATGGCTGATGGCCGATGGCTGATAGCTGATAGCTGATAGCTGATAGCTAATGGCTGATGGCTGACCGCTGCCAGTCTGACCGCAAAGCCTGTGTTACCCTGGTCGGTCCATGGCCGACGAAAGTCCCGCGCCGATTGAAACGGAGGAGGAGCCGCCGCCGGCTTTTCGTTCCTGGGGCCGGCTGTATGCGGCGGTTGTGGCTTACCTGTTTTCCCTCATCACGCTGTTGTACCTTTTCACCGCCGCCTTCAGCGGAGGACGATGAGACCGCTGGACTGGGCGGTGCTGAGTGGCTCGCTGGTGTTCATCGTCTCGTACGGGCTCTACAAGGGCCGCGGCAGCGGCACCGTTGCCAGCTACCTGCTGGCCAACAAGACCATGCCTTGGTGGGCCATGGGTCTGTCGATCATGGCCACCCAGGCCAGCGCCATAACCTTCATCGGCACTACCGGGCAGGCCTATGTGGACGGGATGCGCTTCATCCAGTTCTATTTCGGCCTGCCGCTGGCCCTGGTCATCGTGTCGGCCGTCTCCGTGCCGCTTTTCCACCGCACCGGCGTCTATACGGCTTACGAATACCTTGAGAAACGGTTCGACAGCAAGACCCGGACGCTCACCAGCATCGTCTTCTTGACCCAGCGCGGCCTGAGCGTGGGGGTATCGCTCTCGGCGCCGGGAGTCGTGCTCTCCGCTCTGCTGGGATGGCCGCACGAGCGGACGATCGTTTTGATGGGCGCCTTGGTGATCGTTTACACCACGCTCGGCGGCATCAAGGCCGTCACCTGGGCCGACGTACAGCAAATGACCATCCTGTTCCTGGGTATCGCCACGGCTCTGATCATGTCGATCGTCCTGCTGCCGAAATCCGTTTCCTTCGGCGACGCTCTCTACCTGGCGGGCATCTCGGGGAAATTGAACGCGGTGGATCTCTCGTTCGACTGGAAGACGCGCTACAACCTCTGGAGCGGCCTGATAGCCGGCCTGTTTCTGCAGCTCTCTTATTTCGGCTGCGACCAGTCCCAGGTCCAGCGCTACCTGACCGGCAAGTCGATCCTCCACAGCCGCATCAGCCTGATGTTCACCGCAGTAGTCAAGGTGCCGATGCAGTTCGTCATTCTCCTGACCGGCGCCCTGGTGTTCGTCTTTTTCCTGTTCGAGCAGCCGCCCATGCTGTTCAACCGCGCGGAGCGGGAACAGGTGGAGCAAAGCGAGGCGTACCGGGAGACCGAGGCGCGGTACAAGCAGGCGTTCGACGAGCGGAAGACGGCGGCCGCGGCGCTCGTGGGCTCGCGCGACCAGGAAACCAGGGATCGATATCTGGCGGCGCGGACCCGATTTGAGGCCGAGCGCGCCGAGGGCATTCGTCTGACGGGCCGGCCTTACAACGACACCAACTACATCTTCCTTACCTTCGTCATCCGCTACCTGCCCGCCGGCGCCGTGGGGCTGATCATGGCGGCGGTCTTTGCGGCGGCCATGGCCAGCATCTCGGGCGAGCTGAATTCCCTGGCCACTTCCACGGTGATCGACCTTTACCGGCGTCACATCAAACGTCACGCCGAGGACCGCCACTACGTGCGGGTCTCGCGCCTGGCCACGGCCTTCTGGGGAATCTATGCGATGGCTTTCGCCGTGTTCGTCACCCGGCTGGGATCGCTGATCGAAGCGGTCAACATCGTCGGCTCGCTCTTCTACGGCTCGGTGCTGGGGGTATTCGTGCTGGCCTTCGGGGTGAAGCGCGCCGACGGAAACGGCGCGGCCGCCGGTCTGCTCGCCGGGCTGGCGACGGTCTGGTGGACCAGCCGCAAAACCGACATTTCTTTCCTCTGGTACAACGTGCTGGGCTGCGTGGTGGTGGTGGTGGTGGGAACGCTGGTGAGCGCCAGAAGGAACCCTGTCACCGAGGGTTAGTTGCACTTTAGTCGGGGAGCCGAGCGGGGCGCGAATCGCCTTCTCCACCGCCGTCAGGTCTTCTCCCAAGAGGCGACCGAAGGGTTCCCCTTCCTGGGCCGCCGGAGTCGCTCGGGATGGAAAGGATGCAAGAAACGGCTCCAACGGAGGCGGTTGGATGTACAATCGACCGTGGCTCAGGAAGCCAAAACGGAAATCCTGGATAAGAGAACAGAAGGAAAAAGGACTTCAGAGGGTAGCAAATGACGACAAGACATGTTTTCTGCAGGCTGCTCTCGGCTGCGCTCGTGCTCGGCTGTCCGTTTGCCATGTCCGGGCAGACCGCGCGATCCCAGATCACCGGAAGAATTACCGACCCCACCGGTGCGGTGATTGTCGATGGGGGTGTGACAGTAACCAATGAAGAAACCGGCATTCGCAGGGACGCGGCCTCCAACGAGTTGGGGTATTACAACGTTCCGCTGTTGCCGCCCGGCAACTATCGCGTAATAGTGCAAAAGTCCGGGTTTCGGCCGATCACCCGGTCCGGCATCACGCTGGACGTGGACCAGGTGGCCGCGATCGACTTCGTCATGGAGGTGGGAACCGTGACCGAGACGGTGGATGTCACGGCGAACGTGTCGAAAGTAGACACGCAGACGGTCACGTTGAAAGAGGTGGTCGATCAGCGGCGAATCCAGGAGCTACCCCTCAACGGCCGCGATGCGACGCAGCTCATTCTGCTCGTTCCGGGAGTTTACGCGACCAACGATACCTCGGGAGTGCGACAAGGCGGCTCGGGCCGCGGCGTCGTCCAGCCGGGCGTTTCCTCCAACGGCGGGCGCGGCAATATGATCAACTATGCGCTGGATGGGGCGTTTCACAACGACACCTATAACAATGCCGGCATGGCCATGCCGAATCCCGACGCGCTGCAGGAATTCAGCGTGCAGACGAACAACTTCAGCGCGGAGTTCGGCCGTAGCGCCGGCGCCATCGTAAATGCGGTTACGCGCTCTGGAGCGAACCAGGTTCATGGAAGCCTTTTTGAGTTTCTCCGGAACTCGGACACGAACGCGCGAAACTTTTTTGCGACCACGACCGATGGCCTTAAACGCAACCAGTTTGGGGGGACGTTCGGCGGTCCGGTCTACATTCCGCACGTCTATAATGGCCATGACCGCACGTTCTTTTTCTTCTCGGAGCAGGAGACCAGGCAGGTTCAGACGCCTTCAGACGCCAGCACGGTGGTGCTGACGGCGGCCCAGCGCGCCGGCGACTTCTCGGCCCGCTCGCAGGCCATCATCGATCCTCTCAACAATCAGGCGTTTCCCGGCAACAGGATCCCGCTGTCGCGCGAGAACTCGCTCACCAGGAACGTGATCAACCAGCTCATCCCCCTGCCCACCGAGCCGGACACCGGGCTGCTCCGTTACGCGGTGCCAAATAATGAAACAGACCGGCAGGTTGTATTAAGGGTCGATCACCAGTTGGGAAAGAAGGACACGCTGACGGGCCGCTACCTTTACAATTACTTTCACACTCCGCCTAACGATGTGCCCTTGGTCTTCGCAACCGTTCCCGATGGAGTCAATCCCGGGCACAATCTGGCAGTGGGTGAAACCCACATCTTCAGCCCGACGTTGCTCAACCAGGTCGAGGTTTCCATCAATCGCCGGACCGAGAATATTACGCCGGTTTGGAAAATCGGGCTGGCCGATCTGGGAATGAAAAATGTCTTCAGCGACAAGCACCCCTATCCGACCCTGGTGCTGAGCGTCAACGGCGCGTTCTCCATCCAGACAACCGAGACCGACGTAACCACGCCACATACCTATACGGTCGGGGATACGGTAAGGTGGACCGCCGGACGGCACCAAATCAGTATGGGCTTTGAGTATCGGCGCCAGTCCCTGCACAAGTTCTACCGCTTCCTGATGGACCCGACCATGACATTCGCCGGGATTTACAGCGGGTACGGAGTGTCGGATTTTTTCCTGGGTCAGGCGTCGCAACTGAGGCAGAGCGCCTACGGAGAGTTTGCGGATCTCTACGCGCCCGGCTATAGCGCATTTTTCCAGGACGACATTCGCGTAACGCCCCGGCTTACACTGAATGTGGGGGTGCGCTTCGAGCCGTCCATTCCGTATGTGGATGACCAAGATCGTGGAAGCGTTTTCCGGCCCGGTGCCAAGAGCCAGATCTATTCCAATGCTCCCCGGGGTCTGCTCGTGATCGGAGATCCCGGCGTGCCGAAAGGGCAGGCGGAGTCGGACCTCAACAACATCGCGCCGCGTTTCGGTTTTGCGTGGAGCCCGTTCGGCAACGCCCGGACGAGCGTCCGTGGGGCTTACGGCATTTTCTACGATTCCTCGCCCATGAGCGCCATTAATAACGGCATAACGAACTCCCCGCCGTTCGCGCTGACCTACAATCTCACACCGCCCCCGGGGCCGTTCGATGACCCTTACAATGGCAACAACCCGCTGCCATTGCCGAATCCCCCGCCTCGAGACATCGCTTTCCCCACGCTCCTCTCCATGTCGACATACGGGCGAACGCTGCGGACGCCCTACCTGCAAAGCTGGCACTTGACGATCGAGCGCGAAGTTTTCCGGGATTGGCTGTTGCGGGTGGCGTACGCGGGGTCGAAGGGCACGGGTCTGTTGCAAGGTTGGCAGCTTAATCCGGGCATTTACATCCCGGGCCGCTCCACTGCAGTGAATGTGGACAGCCGAAGGCCCTACGCGCCGGATTTCGGCTCGGTAGGCATTCGCGGCGGAGTTGGAAATTCCAGCTTCAACTCCCTGCAGGTAACGATGGACAAGCGTTTCAGCAAGGGCTTCACCATTCAGTCCAATTACACCTGGGCGCGGTCGATCGACTATGGCTCCGGGGCCGGCACGCTCTGGCCCTCCTACAACAACCCGTTCAATTTCCGCCAGAGTCGCGGCCCCTCCGACTTCAACCGCACGCACCGTTTCATAACCTCCGGGTTGTGGGAGCTGCCGCGCTTGGCCGCGCAGCCGGCCCTCCTGAAGGCAATCGCGGGCGGATGGAACATGAGCGGCGCGCTCACGCTGCAATCGGGTCCTCCCTACTCGGTCCTGTCCGGGAACGACAATTCCACGTCCGGCGTAGGCGCCGATTTCTCCGACGTGGTGGGCAGCGCCAGTCGCAGCGCCCGCCAGGACCCGAACCGGGATCCGGTTCGAGAATGGTTCAACACCAAAGCGTTTGCGCAGAACGCAATCGGCACCTTTGGGACCGCTGGGCGGAACATCATCATCGGGCCCGGCCTGGCCAACCTGGATTTCTCGGTGGCCAAGAACTTTACCGTCTACCGCGAGTCGAGAATTCAGTTCCGGACCGAGTTTTTCAACCTGCTTAACCATACCAACTTGAACCCGCCACGTTCCGACAGGCTGAGCTCGGGCACGTATGGCCGCATCACCAGTGCCTTTGATCCGCGCATCTTGCAGTTTGGATTGAAATGGCTGTTTTGACCGGATTAGACCTATGCGCTATTGGTTTTTGGCTCTTTGCTGGGCCGCCACGCTGGCGGCCCAGCAGAAGCCGACTCTGGTAATCGATGGAAAACTGACGGACTCCGTCTGGCAGGATCTGCGGCAGGAAAAGCTGGCGCCATCCCAGCCCGGAGTGCCCGCTGCAGCGGGCGGCGGCATCCGCACCGTCGTGGCCGGACGTTACCTCTATCTTGCGGCTCGCCTGCCGGAGCCGACCGGACGCTTTACAGCCCGCTTAACCGGACGCAACCCGAGCTGGGAAGAGGAGGATGCCCTTCGTATCCTGGTGGGAGCGAACATCGGCTACACGGATCGCATCCTGCAGGTCAACCCGTTCGGCGCTTATTCCATCGAGAAAGCCGTGCACGTCAGTTACAGCAATGAGAGCACGTTCCCTTACTCGGATGAATGGCAGAGGGATGTGGTCTACAGGAACGCAGAAAAATTCCTGGTAGCGACCTCGATCGGTGAGAGGGAGTGGGACGTCGAAGCGGCGATTCCGCTAAACGAACTGAGCGCGCCCGGATCGGACCAGATTTTTGTGAGCGTGGAGCGAATTCGCGCAACGCGCCCGGGCTCTCCCCAGCAGCGATGGCATTGGCCGGATCGCGGGCCGGCGGCGAAAGTTGCCGTGATCAGCTCAGTGAAATGGGATGCACCGCCGCCCCTGTTCCGGCCGGCGCCAATAGGAGATCGGGAACCGCCGCTTGAGGTCGGGCGCCGGCGCGAGCTGCCGCCCATGGATAGCGGATGGAACGATCCGGGGTGGCGTGATGTGCCCGTCTGGAATCTGCTTCGCGACCAACCGGCGGCCCGGCCGCCGAGAATCCCTACGGAAGTAAAGCTGCTGCAGGATGGCCGCACGCTGGCGGTGATTGCAAGGTGCGCCGAGCCCGGCAGCGTGGTGGCGAGCGTGAAGGAAAACGACGGCCCGGTCAATCAGGACGACAGCTTCCACGTCTACCTCGCCACTTCCGGCTCGGCCTACGTGCAGCTCGCAATCAACCCGCTGGGATACCTTCTCGACAACACCGGGTTTGCCGGGGGCCAGCGATTGTCTCGCGCGCGGGAGTGGAGCAGCGGGGCTCGCACGGCCGTACGGCGGGAGCAAGGGGCGTGGATCGCCCGGATGGACATCCCGCTGCAGCCGGCCGCCTCGGTGCTGGGGGAAACCGGGCTGCCCGCGGAGTGGCGCATCCTGCTGCTGCGCTTCCGTCCCGGCCGCGACGGCGAGCCGCGCGAGACGAGCGTCTTGCCGGTGATTGAGAGCGAGACGCCTTTGTGTCCGGCGCGCTATCGCAGGCTGGCTCTGGTGGATCGCGATCCGGCGGAGCTCCGTCCGGTGCAAAAACCTGAAGTAAGCAACGTAACGGCGTCGTTCGAAACGCGCGTGCTCTCTCCCGCGCAGCGCAAGCAGATGGATCTGGCTGGCATGCTCCCGCAACAGATCCGAGGGCGCGTGCGGAAGATTCTGGAAGCGGAAAAACGCGACCGGGAGCAACTGAAAACGCGAGCCGATTGGGAGCGTTTCCGCGACCCGCGGCTAAAGGCTCTCGCGGATTTCATCGGGCCGTTTCCGCCACGCACCCCGCTCCGCACCCAGGTGACCAAGGATTTCGCAGGCAACGGCTATCGCCGGCAGGATCTGGTCTACCAGAGCCGCGCCGGTTTGTGGGTAACCGCCAATCTCTATTCGCCTGCCAAGCCCGCGGGCCGCATGCCGGGAATCGTGATCATCCACAGTCACCACCGGCCCAGGACCCAGGCCGAGATGCAGGACATGGGAATCCTGTGGGCGCGAGCAGGCTGCGTGGTGTTGATCATGGATCAGATCGGCCACGGCGAACGTCTCGAAACCTACCCCTGGAATCGCGAGGGGTATCACGCGCGATACGTCACGGGCATGCAGTTGTACCTGGCAGGCGAGAGCTTGATCAAGTGGATGGTTTGGGACGTCATGCGCGGCGTGGACTTGCTGCTGGAGCGCCCCGACGTCAACAAGGACCAAATCATCCTGCTAGGCGCGGTGGCGGCGGGCGGCGACCCGGCCGCAGTGACAGCAGCGCTCGATTCGCGAATCGGCGCCGTGGCGCCTTTCAATTTTGGCGAAGCCACCCCTCGCGTCGGAGCGGCCAGGAGCCGGTGGCCGCTGGACCTGGCGGACCCGGGCTCGGGCAGTTGGGAATCCACCAGAAACTTGCCTCGCAGCATAGCGGACCAATTCCTTCCCTGGATGATCTGCGCGTCGGTCGCGCCACGCCGATTGGTGTACTCCTACGAAATGGGCTGGCAGGTCGAGCGCCAGCCGGCGTGGGCACGCTATCAAGAGGTCTTCGGATTCTACGGGGCGGTGGATCATCTGGGCGAGGCCCACGGCTTTGGAACATTCCCGGGGCCCGGCGAGTGCGCCAATATCGGTCCATCCCAGCGCGAGACACTGTATCCGAACCTCAAACGCTGGTTCGGCATTCCGATTCCGGCCAGCGAGCCGGATGACCGGCGGCCTGAGGCCGAGCTCGCATCCTTGACTCCTGTCGTTGCTTCGCAGCTCGGCATGCGAAGCGTCCATGATCTGGCCCGAGATGCAGCCGTTGCGAAGCTAAACCCGGCTCGGTCGGAGTTGGCAAAGTTGGCTCCGGAGGCTCGCCGCCGTTGGCTCCAGACCAAGTGGGCGGCCAAGCTGGGCGACATTGAGCCAAACCGCCATCCCGAGGCAATTTCGCACTGGAAGAAGCAGTGGCGGAATGCGGAGGTCGAAGGAATTACGCTGCAGGTAGAGCCCGGAATCGTGGCGCCGCTTCTTCTGCTGCGCCCATCCACAGCGAACGCCGTGCGAATGCCGGTGGTCGTGGCCCTTTCCGAAAGCGGGAAAGAAGGGTTCTTCGATCATCGCAGCAGCGAGATTGAAGCGTTGTTGAAGTCCGGGATGGCGGTTTGCTTGCCCGACTTGAGGGGAACCGGGGAAACTTCGCCCGACCCACGACGGGGCCCCGCTAGCGCTGAAGTTTCGCTCGCCGCCACCGAACTGATGCTCGGCAACACGCTGCTCGGGGCCAGGCTAAAGGATCTGCGCTCCGTAGTTGCCTACCTGGCGAGCCGGCCGGAACTGGACGCCCGGCAGATGGCGCTGTGGGGGGATTCCTTTGCGCCTGTCAACCCGCCACGAATTCTGCTCGACGAAATGCCGCAGTGGCAAATTGGGCCTGGGGTTCAGCACTTGGCCGAGCCGTTGGGCGGCATCCTGGCGATGCTTGGCGCTCTTTATGAAGACAGCGTTCGAACGGTTGCCGTCCGCAGAGGACTAGCGGGGTATCTCTCCATTCTCGACGATGCTTTTGCTTACGTGCCGGAGGATGTCGCCGTGCCGGGGATTCTGGAGGCAGGCGATTTACCGGACATCGCGGCTGCGCTGGCGCCGCGTCCGCTGCTGTTGGAGGGCCTGGTGGATGGGAGAGACCGTCTGGCGCCCGAACCGGCTCTTCGCTTAGCACTCGCGCCCTTGTACGAATCGTATCGAGGCTCGCCGGCCCAGCTCACCGTTCGATCTCAAGAGCGAGCGCCCCGTTTACCGGAGTGGTTGTCGGCGCATTTGTCGCGCTAAGAGACCCGGAAACGATCTTAGGCGTGTGGAGCTCGATGGCTGCTCGATCCTATATAACTCCCGGCCTGGCCCTCGGAGCATTATTCGCTTGGGGCCCCGCTCGGGGCGCGTCGGACTATGTCGGATCCGCGGCGTGCGCCGGCTGTCACCCGGCTCAGTACCGCGGCTTCCAGCAAACTTCGATGGGCCGGTCGCTCGCGAGAATCTCGCCGCAGAGCGCTCCGGAGTTCGAGAAGCCGGTACAGTTCGTCCACCCGAAGACCGGGCGCCGCTACCGGATTGTTCAGAGACAGAAGCAGTTCCTCGTCGACGAGTTCTTTCTCGATACCGAGAGGCGACAGATTTATTCCGACCCCCGCCCGGTGAGCTATGTCATCGGCTCAGGCACTCATGCGCGGTCCTTTCTCGTTGAGCGCGGCAATCGTCTTTACCAGGCGCCAGTCACGTACTACACGCAGATTCCGAGCTGGGATATGTCGCCCGGTTACGACACGGAGAACTATGTTGGCTTCACGCGGCGGGTGACGGCCGACTGTCTCTTTTGCCATGCCGGACGCGTCAACGCCACCAATCAGGCCGGAGATGCCTTCGAGGCCGCGCGACCATTTGCCGAGGCCTCGATCGGCTGCGAGCGATGCCACGGCCCCGGCCGCGAGCATCTCGCCCACCCTGGAAAGTCCATCGTCAATCCGGCCAAGCTGAGCCCTCGCCTGCGAGAGCAGGTTTGCGAGCAGTGCCACTTGTTCGGGGCCGCGCGGGTATTAAGGCAGGGAGCGGCGATCGCCGATTTTCGGCCCGGCAAACCCCTGGAAGAGTTTCTGGCGGTTTACAACTACGACGTATCCGGCCCACAAGCGCTTCAGGTGACGGGGCACCCCGAGCAAATCAAGCGCAGCCGGTGCTGGCAGGGCTCGCAGGACCGGCTCTGGTGCGGCTCCTGCCACGAAGTTCACTCGAAGGCGCCGCCGGCCCGCCGCGTGGCATTCTATCGAGCCAAATGTCTCGCTTGCCACCAGAGCCACGGTTGCAGCCGCAAGCCGGATGCCGCGAGCGCCGCCAGCCGCGAGGACAACTGCATCGAATGCCACATGGGCAAGAGGCCGGTGGTTGAATCAGCCCACATTACTTTTACCGATCATGAAATCTCCCGCCGGCCGCAGGTTGTTCCGGCTACGAAGCCTGACACCACCAATCTCAAACCGCTGCTCGCCCCATCGCGGAATAGCGCTGTCGCGGCGCGAAACTTTGGCTTTGCGCAGTTGCAAGCGGCCGGCGCCACCGGCCGGCCCGAGTTTCTGCGCCTCGCGATCCAGACCCTGGAGCCGTTGCAACAAGCCGATGTCGCCGACGCCGAGTTTTGGGAAAACCTGGGCGGAGCCTACATGGAGCTCCACGAAACCGCCAAAGCGGAAGCAGCTTTCCGGAAAGAGATTGAGCTCAACCCCAAGTCGGCAGTTTCCTATTACAGCCTGGGATTCCTTTATCAAATGCAAAGGTTGTTTGCACAGGCCATCCCGGCCTATCGCAAGGCTGTCGGCTTCGATCCCGACATGGCCGAGGCGTGGGGCAATCTGGCATCGGCCTACATGGAAACTGGCAATAAGACGGAAGCGATCCAATCTCTCGAAGCCGCTCTACGCCTGGAGCCTGGCAACCTCCGCTGGCGGCGAGTTCTGGAGGCACTCCAAGCAGCATCGCCGCCCTGATGCCCCGACATTTGTAGAACTGCCGGATCTTCCGCGACTCCGCCGGCCGCCGACTAAACAAGAAGACAGAAGTCAGGAGTCAGGAGTCAGAAGCCAGAATCAACACCCGGCCAACCGACGGGTGGCGCGCAAGAACTTCAGACGCGCTGGTTAGAACCAGCTTTTCCACTCCGCGAGGGCGGGGGCGCAGTTCTTCACTTCCCGGCGCTGACCAGGTTGGCGAATATGCGGTAGGCGCCGGGGACGCCGGCGGGGAGCTGGCGAAACCAGGAGTAACCGCTGAAAATATACACGCCTTTGCCATAGCGGGCGTAGAGCGTGCCGCCGGGTTGCGGCGGCTCGCCGGGGTCGTTGCAGGCGAAGACGGGCTGGTAGCGGTCGTCCCAGCGGCCCATGAAGTAGAGGCCGCGCTCCTGGACCCAGCCGTCAAAGTCGCGGGCCGTGATTTCGTTGGGCTTGTGCAGAACGGGCAGGCCGGGATTGGGAAACGTCACCGGGGCCTCCTCGACCGTAACGCGATTGTTGGAGGGCGTCAGCGGATAGGGCGCAAGCTGGGCGGCGCGGGGCCCAGAGGACTCTGCCTGTGATGCCATCGTCGGCGGCCCGCCGACCGTGTTGTATTGCACGACCAGGGTCCCGCCGGCGCCGACGTAGTCGAGCAGACGCTGCCGCGCGGCGATGAGATCATCGCGGACGTTGAGGGCGCGGACGCCGGTCACGATGGCGTCGAAGCGGCTCAGGTCGCCGGCCGATAGATCTTCGGACGTCAGCAGCCGCACCGTGGCGCCGAGCTGCTCGAGGGCCTGCGGAACCTCGTCGCCGGCGCCCATCACGTAGCCGATGTTCCTGGCAGTGAGCCGGACGTCGAAGCGTTCCAGCCGCGCGCGGGCCGGCGCGAGATAAGTGATTGGCGGGATGTGCGGGTACTGGATCGACGCCAGGCCCGATGCAACGGTCACGCCTCCGACTTCCGCCCTGGCCGCCGCATAGCCTCCGCCGCCCGAGGACGCGGTGACCTCGAAAGGAATGCTCAACTGCTGGTCGCGGGCGGCCAGCTCGAAGGGCGCCTTGGCGGGCGTAGCCTCCCAGCCGGCGGGCAGATCGAGCGAAACGGTTCCCTTCGCCTGGCCGGCGCTTGAGGTCACTCGGACCACCACCGGGTGCGGCCGAGCCTCGGGGAAAATGACCGCCGGCAGAGCGAATGCCACGGAAACCGGCGGCACGATCTCGACCGGCCGCACTTTCTCTCCGCCCGCCCGCTCCACCCAGCGGTACCTCACCCCAGACCGTAAAGGCAGCTCGATGCCCCCTTCGGTCCGCACGTAAAATGTGGCTTCGAGCGCCGGGGGGCTTTCGGGCAAGCCAATCAGGCTGGGATCGGCAACCGGATAGTAATCGCCGGTGCGCCGCTCGCGCAGCCAGTAGGGCTGGGAGTAGACCGCCCCGGCGGGGATCGAGAGCCTGGCCCGAGCGTGCTGGGGAATGTTGAGCTGGAGCGGCCGGCCCGAGCTGACGCTGCCCGCGGCGACTCCGCTCACCTCGGCGCGGTCCCAGGTCAGCGGGAAGCCGGAGCGATCGAGAGCGGTCAAGGCGACATCGAGCGAGGAGCCGGGGGCGACGTCCCAACGGCTCGCTTCGGCGTCAACCGACAATCCGGCGGCCATCTCGATGGCGTGGAGCAGCTCGGGGCGCTTGAATTCCACCCAAGGATCGTGCAGCCGGTCCATCTGCTGATAGGCGGCGAGCAGCATGGGCAGAATCCGCTCGGGATGCGCCGGGTCCACCTCCTGGCGCGCCTGCCGCAACAGCCGTCCGATCTCGCCGGCGCCGGCCACGCGGCCCCACGTCGTATCGATCCCGTCGAACACGTCGGCGGTCGCGGGAGCCTCGACCGGGTAGCCGGCGACATAGAGGAAGAACTGGCGCGACGGGCCTTTGCGCTCCGCCGCACCCATGCCCTGGCTGGCGTGCTGGGTGCGGCTTTCGCCGGCGATCTCGGCGTAAGACTTCCCCAGAACCGGATCGTAGCGCCCGGCGTCGATCGCCATTCGATCCCGCGCCTTGGCCTGGTCTTCCTCCTGCTGCCGCGAAAAGGCATAGGTGTTCCACACCAGCCGCCGGGCGCGCCAGGGCTGCAGCCCCTGCCGGAGCTGCTCGGGGAACTGCGCCGGATCGGCGGCGGCTTCCCAGGCCGACGGGGCCAGGTGGCCGGAAGCGGTGTGCTGCCCGTGACCGCCGCTGCCGGTGGTCGAGAAGCGGGTCATGATGACGTCCGGCCGAAACCGCCGGATAACGCGGACGAAATCGGCAAGCACGCGATCCCGTCCCCACTTTTCCAGGGTTTCTTCGGGGTTCTTGGAAAAACCGAAATCGAAGGCCCGGGTGAAGTACTGCTCTCCTCCGTCGATGCGCCGCGCGGCGAGCAGCTCCTGGGTCCGGATCAGGCCCATCGCCTCGGACTGCTCCACCCCGATCAGGTTTTGGCCGCCCTCGCCCCGGGTGAACGAGAGGTAACCGGTGCGGATCTGGCGGCCACGGGCGAAATAGGCGATCACGGAAGTGTTTTCGTCGTCGGGGTGGGCGCCGACCATCAGTAAGCTTCCCAGAACATTCAGCCGATCCAGAGTCTGAATTAGATCGGAGGCGCCGATCAAGGGAGTCTTCTGAGCGGCCGACGGCGCGTAGAGCGCGGGCAGGGCAAGGATGAGCAAAAGTAAGATGAGAGCAGGAGCCGTGGGGTGCGCGGAGCGGCTGGAAGTTTTCGTAACTTTCTTGACCATATAAGGGTCCATTATCGTAGAGGGTGGTGGTTATGTGGCGGCGCTGGACCCACGCGATTCGAGATTGGGCGCGTCAAGGGCGCCCCAAGGGTGGGCCGGCGCCCCGGATCGGTCTCGCCCTGAGCGGCGGATTCAGCCGCTCGCTTGCCCACGTCGGGGTCTTGCAGGTCTTCCAAGAGCATCAAATCCCCATACACGCCATCGCGGGCCTCAGTTCCGGGGCGATCATAGCCAGCACGTACGCCAGCGGTACACCGCTCGACGAGATCATTTCGACCGGCGTCTGCACCACTTTCAGCAGTTATGCCCGTTGGACCCTGTCGAGGCTCGGTCTGGCCAGCAACGAGCGCATGGAGCCATGGCTGCGTAAAGCTTTGCGGCACAGCCGCTTTGAGCAAATGCAGACCCCCTTGGCCGTCGTGGCCACGGACCTGGTGACCGGCGGCCCGGTCGTTTTCAAAGGCGATGGCGACATCATCCCGGCGGTGCGAGCCAGTTGCGCCTACCCCGGCCTGTTCCTGCCGGTCGAAATCGATGGCCGGTGGCTGGTGGATGGCGCCATCTCGGTCAACGTGCCGGTGCAGGCGTTGCGCGAGCTGGGCGCCACGCACGTAGTGGCCGTCTACCTTCATACGGCGGAAGGTCAGGGTGTCCGGCCGAGCAACATGCTGCAGGTGGTGAGCCAGTGCTTTGCCATCCTGCAAGACCGGCTGGCACGGGATGAGACCCAGAAAGCCGACCTGCTGCTCGAGCCGCGAGTCGCGCACTTTGCCTGGAACGCCTTTGACCGCGCCCAGGAGCTGGTCCAGGCCGGGCGAGAAGTCGCAATCGACGCCCTGCCAGTGATCGAAAGCTGGCTACACCCGGCGCCGGTGGCGCGAATCGCCCTGCACCCGGCGCCCCTAGGGGCCGCCGCACCTGGGCCCGTCCGCGTGACCGCTTCGCCCCTGACCGGCAGAACAAAAAGCAACCACAGATGAACACAGGTGAACACAGATAAGAGCCGGATGGTTCGATCTGTGTTTATCTGTGTTTATCTGTGCTCATCTGTGGTTCCTCACTCCCCGCGTAGGATCTCCAGCGGCTTCTGGCCCAGGATACGGAAGCTCGCCATCCAGCCGGCGACGTTCGCGATCAAGGCGGTGGCGGCCATCGCGATCAGGTTGGCCGGCCAGTTGACGTCGAGATGAGCCTCCATGAGGCGGCGTAGCACGACTTTAGACAGGCCGGTGGCGAGCAGGCTCCCCACCAGCCCGGCCACCGCGCCGAGGATCACGAACTCGACCGAAAAGATCCGCGCCACCCGGCCGCGCGTGGCCCCGAGCGTCTTCAGGATGCTGACTTCCCGAATGCGGCGGAAGCGGGTGCCGGCCACGCCCGCCGCCAGAATGATCACGCCGCCAAAGATGGCGAAGGCGGAAATGAAGCGGACCACCAGCGCGATCTGGTCGATCACCTGCTGGACGGTCTGCAACACGTCGGCGGCGTTGATCACGGTGACGGTGGGGTAGCGATCGAAAACCGTCTTCTGCAGCGCGGCGACGTTGCCCGGGCGGACCCGGGCGGTCGCAAAGTAGACGGCCGGCATGCCGTCCAGGGCGCCGGGGCTGAAAATGAATTCCACGCTCGAGCCGAAGCGGGTCACTTCGGCGCGGTGGATCGCGGCCACGCGGGCGGCGACCCGGCGGCCCGGCATCTGCCACTCCAGTCGGTCTCCCGGATGCAAACGCAGGACGTGGGCTGCTTCCTCATCCACCGAAATTTCGACCGCCGCCGGCCGGCCCTTCCACCACGCTCCCTCGATCAGTTCGCTGTGCCGCGGCAGATCCTCGGACCAGGTGACGTAACGGTTACCCTGGAAGCGCCGGCCCCAGCCCTTTAACAGACGCCGTTCGAGGGGCGTGCCGTTGATGCTTTCGAGGCGGCCCGAGACCAGCGGCACAGGCGGCCGCGTGTCCTGGACGCCCTGCTGCGTGCGGAGGATCTCGACCAGCCCGTCCCGCTCGCGGTCGGTGATGTTGATGAAGAACACGTTGGGCATGTCGGGGGGCGCGCTGCTCATCACTTGGGCGAGCAGCGCGTGCTGCACCAGGTAGATCGTCAGGGTGAACGTGACGCCTATCCCCAGCGCGACCAACACGGCCGGCGAGTGGCTGCCTGGCCGGTGCAGATTGGCCATCCCCTGTCGCAGGGCCGTCGGCAGCCGCCAGGGCAGCAGCTCGGGCAGCGCCCGCAGCAGGCGGAGCAGGAGCCAGGCTACGAAGGAAAGGACCGCCAGCGCCACCAGTATCCCGCCCAGAAAGATAAAGCCCAGCCGGGGCGAGTCGGCCAGCCAGGCGGCGATCGTCGCCAGGCCTGCCAGGATCAGGGTGCCGGCCGCGAGGGACGCCCGGCCCGCCCGCAGCCGCTGCCGCCACGGTGGCCGGGCCTCGAGCATTTCTCGGCGGAAAATGTCGGACGGCCGGATCTGCCGAATGTAGAGGAGCGGCGGCAGGGTGAAGACCAGGGTGCTCAGCAGCCCGACGCCGAGACCTTCGAAAGCCGCCCGCGAAGCCCAGGCAATGCCCACCGGCACGGCAAAGTAATGGGCAATGAGCCGGGGAAAGACCCACTGCACACCGTAGCCGAGCAGGATCCCCGCGAGGCTGCCCGCCAGGCCCAGCCCCAGGGCCTCGATGAGGTAGATGCGAATCACCTGGCCCGAGCGCGCGCCAAGGCACTTCAGGATGCCGATCGAATCCATCTTCTGCTGGAGGTGGGAATGGAGCGCGGTCGCCACGCCCAGGCCTCCGACGATCAGGGCGATCAGGCTGACCAGGCTCAGAAAGGTGGTCGAGCGTTCCAGGCCCCGCGTGATCGCCGGATGCGTCTCGCGAAAATCCACGATGCGGCTGCCCTCGCCGAACACGCGGGCGAGCCGGTGGCGGACTCCTCTCACGATCGGAACGCCCTCGGACGGCAGGCGCAGCAACACGCGGTAGGAGGCGCGGCTGCCGAGTTTCATCAAGCCGGTCCGGTCGAGGCCCTCGCGGGTCATCATCACGCGCGGGCCGACGTTGAGGCTGCCGGTCATGCGGTCCGGTTCCAGGCGTAGCACGCCGGCGATGCGGAAATCGGCCGAGCCGAGCTTCACGGTCTGTCCGCTCTGGATGCCCAGCCGCAGCAGCAGATCGTCGGAGACGGCGATGGTCGAAGCCGTGAGCGCCTCGGCGAGCGGGGCCGGCGGATCGAGCTGCACCCGGCCATAAAACGGATAGACCGCGGGATCGACAGCCTTAACCGACACCATGACCGGGTGGGAAGCTCCCGGAGCGGACATCATGGAGAGCGTTTCCGTGATCTCGGTGACGCCCACACCGCGCCGGACGAGTTCATCCAGGACGTGCTGCTGCTCGGGCGAGGGCGGCGCGAAGGTGCGGACGGAAATATCGGCCGCCATCAGGGTGCGGGCGTCGCGGAGCAGCGCGTCGCCGAAAGCCCGGCTGAAGCCGCGAACTCCGGTCAAGGCGCCGACGCCGGCGGCCACGGCGAGGATCACAAACACGAACTTGCCCGCCGAGGCGCGGGCATCGCGCCACGCCATCACCAGCGCAAGCGACCGGGTCACGCGCATGGGTGCGTCTCGTCGGCCACGATGCGTCCATCGCGCAGGGTGATGCGGCGATCGGCGTTGGCGGCCAGCTCCTGGTCGTGTGTCACCAGCAACAGAGTGGTCCCCTGCTGCTGGTTCAATTGAAGGAGCAGCTCGAAGACCTGATGCCCATTGGCGCTGTCCAGGTTCCCGGTGGGCTCATCAGCCAGCAGGATGGGCGCGCCGACCATGAAGGCGCGAGCCAGGGCCACCCGCTGCTGCTCGCCGCCGGATAACTGGACGGGGTAATGGTCCCGGCGGTCCAGCAGGCCGACGGCGCGCAGCAACTCCCGTGCCCGGCCCAGGGCGTCCCGCCCGTTGCCGTTTCCGACCAGCTCCATCGGCAGCAGCACGTTTTCCTCGGCCGTCAGGGTGGGAATCAGATGGTAGGACTGAAACACAAACCCGATCTTCCGGCCGCGCAACACGGCCAGCTCGTCCTCGCCGAGGCCGGTGATTTCCGTTCCGTCGAGCACGATGCGGCCGGTGGTCGGTGAATCGAGGCCGGCCAGAAGACCAAGCAGCGTGCTCTTGCCCGAGCCCGACGGACCCATGACGGCGACATACTGGCCGCGCGGAACCCGCAGATCGACGCCTCGCAATATGTCCACCCGCCGCGCGCCGCTCACGATCGACTTCGTCAGGTTTGTTACATCGATGATGGCGTCGGAGGCAGACATAGAGAAGAGGCGCTAAGCTTATTATTGCATGGTGGATTTTCCGCAGGGCCGGAAGGGCGCCCCAGAGGGCGCCCCGCAGAGGACACCGAGAACGCCTCGATGGACTCTCTCTACGCTCTCGCTGTGCGCGGCGCTGCTGATTCTTTCGCTGGCGACCGGCTGCGGACGGGAAGCCGGGTCGTCACAGCCCGAGGATGCGCCGCCATCCAAGGCGGCCGCGGAAAGCAAAGCGCCTCTCGACTCACGGCCTGTACCCGACCTGCGGTCCGCACCCGATGGCCGGTCTGCACGCGATCCACGGCCTGTGATCGTTGCTTTCGGAGACAGCCTGACGGCCGGTTTCGGCGTCGATCCGAGCTCGAGTTATCCGGCCCTTTTGGAGCGGATGCTGGCGGCCAAAGGCCGCCCGTACCGCGTGGTCAACGCCGGGATCAGCGGCGACACAACCAGCGGCGGGCTCACTCGAGTGGATACGGTGCTGGCTTACCAGCCCAAGATCGTCATCCTGGAGCTGGGCGCCAATGATGGCCTGCGGGGACTGCCGGTCGAGAGCACCCGCGCCAACCTGGAGCAGATTCTGGTGGCGCTCCAGAACGGCGGGGCCAAAGTCATCCTGGCCGGGATGACGCTCCCGCCCAATTACGGCCCCGACTACATTCACTCCTTCGAGCAGATCTTCCCGGACCTCTCCAAGAAATACGCCACACCGCGAATTCCTTTCCTGCTCGAAAACGTCGCCGGGCATCCGGACCGCATGCAGACCGACGGCCTGCACCCCAACACCCGCGGCCACAGGATCGTAGCGGCCAACGTAATGGCGGTCCTCGGGCCCCTGCTGAATTGAAACCGTTACGCGTTGAAAACGCAGATTGAAAATCCCGTCCCGAAATCCGCCCGGCCTGAACTACTTGAACCCATTTTAGTGAGTCGAAAATGCTATCATGAGATCAGCCGACAGGATCTTGGAGGGGATCATGCCCGAGACAACCGCTAAGCCGGTGGCTGATTTCCTCATCGAACTCTCCCACGAGCGAAGAGAACCCGTCTCCAATCTGAAGCTCCAGAAGCTTCTGTATTACGCGCAGGCTTGGTTTCTTGCCTTTTACGACAAATCCTTGTTCGGCGAACGGATCGAGGCGTGGGTCCACGGGCCAGTTGTGCCGCCCATATTCGGTGAGTTCAAGCGTTTCCGGTGGGGGCCAATAGATCGGCCAGATGCCATACTACAGGTCTCGCCGCTGGTGTCGGACCATATAGCGGAGATCATGCGGGCGTATGGGGATTTCACGGCTGGCCAGTTGGAGCGCATAACGCACAGCGAGGCTCCCTGGAGAGAAGCGCGACACGGCCTGGCGCCTGATGAACCTTCCAACGCCATCATCAGCCTGGAGAGCATGAAGGCCTATTACCAAAGCCTCTTGGAACCGATGGAAGGACAAGCAGTAGAGCCGACGTGCCACAACTGAACCCTACCACTGCCAATGAGTTTGTCGAACAACAACTGGATCAGCGCCTTCGGGGGATCGAGAAGGCATTCTCTGCCCATGCCCTAAACCTTAGCGGACCCTTGGTGGATGGAGTGGATGACATCCTGCGGACGGCTATTGAGAAGAGGTGCGTCCAAAAACCAGCAAACGATAAGCTTGTGGTCATTCTCACCACACCCGGCGGCTATATGGAGACCGTGCACCGGATGGTTGCCACGTTGCGAAGGCACTACAAGCTGGTCGATTTCGTTGTTCCCAACTACGCGTATTCTGCCGGTACGGTGTTCGTGATGTCTGGTGATTCGATACATATGGATTACTACTCCAGGCTTGGCCCAATCGACCCCCAACTGGAGACGCAGCAAGGCCAGAGAGTCTCCGCTCTGGGCCACCTAGAGAAGTACAATGCCCTGATCGAAAAAGCGCAAAATGGCACGCTCACTACAGCCGAGGTCCAACTGCTGATTGACGGATTCGACCAGGCAGAGCTTTATCACTACGAGCAAGCCCGAGACCTGTCGATTGCCTTGTTGGAAGAGTGGCTGGTGAAGTATAAGTTCAAGAACTGGGATGAAACGGAGACGCGGAAGATTCCGGTTACCGATCAGATGAAGAAGGATCGTGCCTCTGACATCGGGAAGCAGCTCAATAACACCAAGAGATGGCACTCGCACGGTTACGGAATTTCAATGGAGGTCTTAAAGCGGGATCTCAATTTGCGGATCGATGACTACGAGCAGCAACCGAGGCTTTGTGCTAGCATCAGGGGCTACTACAACCTCCTGGCGGACTACATGGTGAAACGAGGAGCCAACGGAGCGATCCACATTGCGGGAGAGTACCGGTCGTTCATGTAGGGGTGTAAAATGCCGCAAGCCATTGATTTAAAAGAGGTTATCAAGAACAATCCGAAGGTCGATCCCCGGCAACTCGCTGAAGGTCGGAAACTATCACAGATCCTGCGTCAGTCCGGCAGGCGTGGTCCAGGAAATCGCTTGGCTCTGCCCTTTACACGCAGGCGGGCCATAATTATTGACGATCTTGACAGCGATCCGCGCTTTACTCGCCTATGCGACCTTAAGAGGTAGTGCCCTCGAAATCGACTGCGATTCACAAAAAAACTCCGGCAGTCAAAGCGGAAATCACGGATCACATCTGGGACGGTCGAAGATCATCAGCTTGTTGGACACGCGGGAGAAGGCAGTTGCCGCGACATCAAACTGACCCCCTACATCCGGGGCCCGGCGGTTGCTTTTCGGTTGTCGCAAGGGTTACGCTTATGCCGTGGGGAGGTGTCGCATGGGATTCAGTCGGCGGGATCTGTTTCGGAGTGGCGGCTGGACGGCCGCGCTCGGGTTGCTGCGGGGCCACAAGGCGTGGGGAGCCCCGGCTCGGTCTCTAGTCGTCGGGCCGGACATCTACCAATCGATCGGCGTTCGCCCGCTCGTCAACTGCAAGGGCACTTTCACCATCGTCAGCGGCTCGCAGACGCTGCCCGAGGTCAAGAAGGCCATGGACGAGGCCTCGCGCCACTACATCCACCTGGACGAGTTGATGGACGCGGTCGGGGCGCGGCTGGCCGAGCTGACCGGCGCTCCCTGGGGCATCGTGACCGCCGGCTGCGCGGCCGCCTTGACCCATGCCACCTCCGCCTGCATCGCCGGGGCCGATCCGGAGAAGATGCAGCGGCTGCCGAACCTCGCCGGGCTGAAGAGCGAGGTCATCATGCCGCGCTCTTCGCGGAACGTCTACGATCACGCGATCCGCATGCTCGGGGTCAAGATTGTGGAGGTGGATACCAAGGAGCAGTACGTGGCGGCCATCAATGAGAAGACCGCCATGACCGCTATCTTGGCCGGGCCGAGCGACAAGTTTCTGGAGCAGATCGCCGACGTCGCCCGGGACAAGGGCATTCCGGTCCTAGTGGACGCAGCGGCGGAGGTTCTGACCATCCCCAACGCGCACCTGAAGCGTGGGGCGACGATGGTCGCTTACAGCGGCGGTAAATGCATCCGGGGACCGCAGTGCGCCGGGCTGCTGCTGGGGCCCAAGGACCTGCTGCAAGCCGCCTGGCTCAACAGCGCCCCGCACCACGCTTTCGGCCGCTCCCTAAAGGTCGGCAAAGAAGAGATCATGGGCATGCTGGCGGCGGTCGAGATGTGGGTGAAGCGGGACTACGACGCCGAAATGAGAACCTGGGAATCGTGGCTAAGCCACATTTCGGAAAAGGTCAGCGCCATTCCGACCGTCCGGACGCAAGTGCAGCAGCCCAGCGAGGGCCTTTCGAACCGTACCGCGACGCTCCGCATCTCCTGGGATGCGGCCCGCGTCGGCATCACGGGAGATGAGCTCGAAAAGTACGTCTACGAGAACGAGCCGCGCATTGTGCTCGGCGGTTCTAGCGGAGGGATGCGCGGCGGCAACGGCGAAAGCTCCATCTCGATCAACCCTTACATGATGATGCCGGGTGAGGACAAGGTCGTCGCGGCGCGGCTCTATGAGGTGCTTTCGAAGCCCCCGCAGATCACGCGGGCGCCGGAGCCGTCCGGGCAGCCGGCGGCGGTCGCCGGGCAGTGGAACGTGCGCCTCGAGTTCAACCGCGGCGCCGCCGATCACCTGCTGTTCCTGGAGCAGGACGGCGAAAACCTCACCGGCACCCACAAGGGAGATCTGCTGAGCGGCGACCTGCGCGGCACAGTCAAAGCCAACGAGGTCCGGGTCCGCAGCTCCTTCCGATATGAAGGCACCCGGATCGGCTACAGCTTCGAGGGCAAGCTGGAGAACGGCGTCCTCGCCGGCACGGTGAGCATGGGCGAGTACGGCAACGCCCGCTGGACGGCCAAGCGCCACCCGTACCCCGCCGGCTTCGGCCGTCGGAATGGCTGATCTGACCGGACTGGGCGCGGCGTGGCCACCGCAGTAGATTAAGACAGGAAGACAGAAGTCAGAACGAACACCCGGCCAAACGACGGGCGGTGCGCAGAGACGTCGGGCGGCTGTTTTAGAAGTGAATGTTCGGAGTCGGCCCGCAGTCCTGGGCGCCTTCCTTCTGGAAGCTTTCGTAGAAGGTCTTCTGCGGGTAGAAGGCCGCCGTTTCGCCGTGAAAATCCGCGGCGTCGACATCAATTCGATAGACGATCGGAGTCTCGCTCCCCTTGATCCCTTCCCACATAGCGGCCTGCGAAGGCGTGGACTCAAACTTCCGGTTGTAGACGCAGGTCCTGGTATTTTGGGCGTTGTAAATGATCCAATCCGGGACTACATCCGCCACCACGCGATACACGACCCCGGCCTTGTAGAGCGCCGGAACCCTGTAGCGGAGAAGCTTTTGGGGTTCCGATCCGGCGGGGGCTTCCGGCTGCGGGTTGATGCTTTCGTTCTGGATCTTGAAGCCGATCTGGCCCTGCCAGTTGTACGTCTTGTAAAGCGGAAACACGTGCGGGGCGATGGAGTAGTGCCCGTCGGCGGAGAATTGAATATCGTATTGCACCCGGACACCCAGCGGATTGCCGCCCTGAGAGGCGAACGGTTCGTATGTGACGCGCGAGACCCCGGTTCGGGGAACGACAAACGTGCCGTCAGGGTGCGCGCGCTTCAATGCCTCACAGCGGGCCCGGAATTCCCGATCGTATGAATCCAGGTACTGCCGGATACGTTCGGCCTGTTGCGGCGGGAAACCGGGTGGGATGACCAGCGCCACGACAGCCTTGCTTTCGGGACGGAACAAGCGGCGAAACACCCGCCGGTAAGACGCGCCGCTCGCGTCTTGCCCGCTTGCCGCGATCCGAAACGGCTGGGACGGCACATTCACGAATCCGACGTACGCGCCGTTGTCGGGCGAGTTGTCGGTCTTGAAGAGATAGAGCGTCTGGATGACGTTGCCGATTTCATCCAGCATTTCGAACCTGGCGGTGGCCACAGCCTCGTGGCCATAGAGCGACGCTTCGGCGACTTGTTCGACGCCCGCCGGCGGCTCTCCTTTGGCCGAGAAATAACCGGGACCTTCGTGACCCCACTTCAGCTCCTGAAACTCGAAGGCCCCGAAGGCGATGCGGCCGGACGGGGCCCGGGCGCTGCCTACCCTTTTCACCGCCCGCGGCCAATCCTGCGAAGGCCGCGTTTGGGCGTGGCCGGCCGGGAAGAGCAGGAAAGCGAGTAGAACGACCCGGGTCTTAATAATGGAGCACCTCTTCCACCACGCGCCGCAGGTCCTCCACCGAGGGCAGCACCGCCAGTTCCAGATTCGTGGCGGAGGGAACGAAGGAATCCTTGGCCGCCACGCGAGCCACGGGCGCATCCAGGTTCTCGAAGCAGTTCCTGGCGATCCGGGCGGCGACCTCGGCGCCGAAGCCCATCGTCAAGCTGTCTTCGCAGGCGACAACGACGCGGTTGGTCTTGCGAATGCTCCGGTAGATGATCTCTTCGTCCAGCGGAACGATCGAGCGCAGATCGATGATCTCGAGCGAGCGGCCTTCGGACTCCATTTGACGGGCCAGTTCGAGAGCCAGGTAAACCGTGCTGCCCCAGGTGACAATGGTCACGTCGCTGCCCTCGCGACGGATGCGGCCGCGGCCGAAGGGAACCAGGTAGTCGCCATCGGGCTCGGGCGTCTTGGCCTGGATGCGGCGATAGAGGCCCTTGTGCTCGAGAAAGATCACCGGGTCCTCCATGCGGGCGGCGCTCTTGATCAGGCCCTTGGCATCCTCGGCGCAACTGGGGAATACCACGTACCAGCCCGGAATGCGCGCAAAAACCGCCTCGACGCAGGCCGAGTGCCACGGGCCGCCCTTGATGTACCCGCCCACCGCGATGCGAACCACCACCGGGCAGGTCCACACGCCCTGGCTGCGCCAGCGCACGGTCGCGATCTCGTTGCGCAACTGCATGAAGCCGGGCCACAGATAATCGCTGAACTGAATCTCGACAATCGGCTTGTAGCCGCCGATGGCCATGCCGCCGGCCACCCCCACAATGCTCGCCTCGGCCAGGGGCGAGTTGCCGACCCGATCGGGGAAAGCCGCCGACAGGCCGCGCGTGACGCCGAAAACGCCGCCTTTCGGGTCGGCGATGTCCTCGCCCCACATCACGATCTTCGGATTGCGCTCCAGCTCCTCGCGCAAGCCGTGGTTGATGGCGTCGATCATCGTAATCTCGGCGTCGGAGATGTAGCGCGGCGGCGCCGGCTCGGCGCCCACCGCAGGATCGCCGGAATAAATGTGGGCCAGCAGGTTCTCGCCCGAGGGCGCCGGCCGGGCATCGGCCTCGCCGGCGGCGCGGTCGACCTCCGCCTTAATCTCGGCCCGCATGGCGTCGGTCTCTTCCCGGCTCAGGATCTTGTGGCGGTAGAGGTAGCGCTCGGTCTGATAGATCGGATCGCGAACGGCCAGCTCCTGCAGTTCCTCGGCCTCCCGGTACCTGCGCTGGTCGTCGGAGGAAGAGTGGGCATCCATCCGGATCACCTGGCCCTCCACCAGCGCCGGGCCGCCGCCCCGCCGCATGCGCTCGATCACGTGCGGCAGGGTCTGGTACATCGGCTCGAACCAAGTGCCGTCCAGGTCGTAGGTGGGCATGCCGAAGCCGCGGGCGATGCGATGGATCTCGGCGCTGGTCTGGCTCGATTGCGGGACGCTGATGGCGTACCCGTTGTTCTGCACCACGAACAGCACCGGCAGCCGCTCCCGGGCCGCCCAGTTGAGGGCTTCGAAGAACTCGCCCTCGCTGGTGGCCCCTTCGCCGGAAGATACATAGACGACCTGGTCACCGCCATCGTGGTGGATGGCCTTGGCCATGCCCACCGCCGGCAGGTATTGCGTACCCGTGCAGGCGGTCTGGGCCACCAGGTTGAGCTCGCGCGAAGAGAAATGCTCGGGCATGTTGCGGCCGGCCGAGTTCGGGTCGCCCTCGCGGCTCAGCATGCCCAGGAAGATGTCTCGCAGAGGCATCCCCAGTCCCACGGCGATCGCTTTCTCGCGGTAATAGGTAAAGAACCAGTCGTGCCGGGGCTTCAGCAAGAGGGTCATCCCGATCTGAAGCTTCTCGTGCCCGCGGGTGGAAGCGTAGAAGGAGCACTTGCCTTGCTTGACAAAGACCTTCATCCGCTCTTCGACGTAGTAGGCCGTGAGCATCTTTTGGTACAGTTCCTTGACCAGCTCCGGTGGAACAATACCGCCGCGCTCGACTTCGACACGGGGCCCGCTGGCAACGGTAGGCATAGACGCTTTCCTTCATTTTATCGCACAGGGACACAGGGACACGTCGCACCGCCGGTATGATACGTGCCTTCCCCCATCGGAAAGAACCAAGGCAACCGCAGACGAACGAAACCAAGGCAAAAGGCAAAGTGCAAAAGGCAAAAGGCAAAAATCGAGGAAGGGGGCATTTTCTTAGCGCCCGGCCCCGAGGGCCGGGCAGAGTGCCGCGCCGCGAAGCGGCGCAAACCGCGGACGGAGTCCGCGTACCTTGATTTTTGCCTTTTGCCTTTTGCACTTTGCCTTTTGCCTTGCCTTTCCCCTGCCTCTGTTTTTCCTGCCCCTGCCTTTCCCTTGCCTCTCGCCGCGTTCGGGCCGTCTTACAGACGGTTTACAAGCGCCGTCCCCCCGCCGCCCGCCGGCAAAGCATAAGCATTTTCCCTTATTGCGCTCCCTCGGTACTTCGCTAAACTTAGATCAGAGGCAGCCATGAAATCCTTTGCCCCCGTAGTGCTGATCGCCCTGGCGCTGTCGCTGCCGGCCCAGCAGAATGCCCCACAGCAAAAAGCGCAGCCCAAGGCGCCCGCGGCGCCGGTAACACCCGCCGAACCGCGGGAGGTCCGCGATTCTGCCTATACATACGATGTAAACGGCCGCCCTGTGCTCGCCCCCAGCTCCCAGCAAGAGCGCAAAGGCGCCGGTGCGGGCGCGGTGGTCGATCGCCAGGAGGTGATGAGGGACTCCAGTGGGCAGCCCATCGCCGTGCGGAAGTCCGAGGAGCGGGTGCTCAGCGAGCAGGAGGGCGACAAGACCAGCGAGCGGGTGATCCAGCGCTACGACCTGACCGGGCGCCCGACCACGAAGCAGGTCATAAAGCTCGAAAAGCGGAAAATGCCCGACGGCTCGGTCGTCAGCACCGAAAACTTCTACGAGCAGGATGTGAACGGCCGGCTGCAATTCGCCGAGCGGCGGACTTCTACCGAGAAGAAGACCGACGCCGGCGGCGGCGGCACCCTGGTGGTCGAGCGTCCGTCCGTCAACGGGGGCGTGCAGGTGGTCGAGCGCACCAACCGGACCGACACCAAGCGCGGTGACGCCGTGACCGAGTCCGTGACTTCCAAGCAGATGCTCGACGGCAATGGCCGCCTTACCGAGCGGGAGCGCGGATCGAGCGTCGCGACGAAATCGGGCGACGCGACCACCACCGAAACCAGCCAATGGCAGCTCGGCGGCACAGGCCAAATGGAGTTCCTCTCCCGCACCGTGAGCCGCATTTCGGAAAAGCCCGATGGCAGCCAGGTGGAGGACCGCGAGGTTTATAGCACCCGAATCGCCGGCACCACTCCCGACCTGAACCACGCCCAGACGCCGAGCCTCGAAGAGCAGGTCCACCGCGAAAGAAAAGTCCGGCCCGACGGCAAGATTGTCGAATCGACCACCGCCCGTATGCGCCAGGTCGCCGAGCCCACCCGGCTGGGCGGCCTGATGGTAACCGAGCAGGTCACGACACCCACCGCCGACGGCAAGTCCATCCAAAGGACCGTCTCCGAGCGCGATGCCAACGGCAGAGTAGTCCCGGTGCGGAGAGAGGTCGAAGAAGAGAAGAAGTAGGGTGGGCCTCCGGATTGCCCGTCAGACGGGCAGGCGAGGACGCCTATCCCACCGGGCCTCCTCCAGCACCTGGCTCACCCGCCGCGCGTTGTGCTCCCAGGTATAGCTCGCCAAAACAGTCTGCCGCGCGCCTGCCCCCAGCCGGGCGCGCTTCTCCCGGTCCTCGAGCAGGTCCAGCAATTTCCCGACGAGGTCCCCCGGCGAGGCCGGATCGTAGAGCAGGCCGTTCTCTTCGTGCCGGATCACCTCGGCGATCTGGCCCAGGCCCGCCGCCAGCACCGCGCGCCCGCTGGCCATATACTCGAACAGCTTGATCGGGGAGAAGTAGAAGAAGTCCTCAGCCCGATAGGGCGCCAGAAGCACATCCATGGCCGCCAGGACCCCGGGGACCTGCTCGTGGGGTAAGGCGCCCAGAAACGTCACCTGCCCGCCGTAGCTCACGCGCTCGCAACGCCGGCGGAGCTCCCCGGCCGCCGGTCCATCTCCAACCAATACAAAGTGCGTCCCCGGATGCCGGATGGTGCAGCGGGCGATGGCGTGTTCCAGCAGTTCGATGCCGTGAAAGCGGGCGAAGCTGCCCGCAAAGCCGACCAGAACCTGGCCGGGAAAGCGGGCGCGGATCGAAGGATAGGCCGCCTCGGGCCGGAACTTTTCGGTGTCGGCGCCGTTCGGAATCACCGCGATCCGTTCCGGCTCGACGCCTTGCCGGGTGAAGTAATCCCGCAGCGCCGAAGAAACCACGAATACGCCGTCGGCAGCGCACAGCATGCGCCGCTCGGCCCAGTCGGAAAGCGCGGGCAGAAGCCGCAGCTCCGGCCGGTATCGGCGGATCTCGCAGGGCACCGGAGCATTCACCTGAAGCACCACCGGCAAGCCCAGGCGCCGCGCGGCCAGCAGGCTCGAGAAACGCAGCGCATGCAGGGTGAGAACCACATCCGGCCGCTCCTCGCGCAGGATCTCCATTTCTCTGCGGACGCCCCTCACCGACCGCCAGTGATTGGCCGGCTCCCACAACCAGGTGTGGGCCAGACGGCGCCCGCGGCCATCCGCCCGGCCGGCCCGCTTGCGATGGCGATCGACTACCAGCACCTCGTGCCCCATCCGCTCCAGGCCGTTCACGGTCTCGGCGATCTGGGTGGCCGCGCCGGTTGAGGCCTCCAGGTCCCACTCGTAATTGAAGTAGGTGATTCGCACGTCTCTCCAGTAAGCGCGCACAACGAGCGCGACGCGAGCATCTTCTGATCTAACTGGGCGCGCCGCGCGCGGTGCGCTTAGAACGCCGTGTAGATAAACGGCGAGGAGCCGGCGGACTCGGCCAGCAGCAGCGCCCCCACCAAAGCCAGCGCCAGCACCGTGGGTAGCAGCCACCAGTAGCGTTTCAGCTTCATGGATCCTCCTTCGGCTTGAGAGCCGCGAACAACTGCTCGGCGATCGACCCATGGCCGCGAGCGTTGGGGTGATCGCCGTCATAGGGCAAAAACAACGACGTATGGCCGGCGTAGGCCTTCTGGAAGGCTGGAAGCGGATCGAGCCAGTCGAGGCCCTGCCGGCCGCACATCTCCTGCACGACCGTTTGATAGCGGACTCGGGGAAAGCTCCGGTCCAACTGTTGGGGCATGGGCACGATCAGCACGAGCGGGCGGATACGCCGGGCCCGGCACAAGTCGGCGAAACGCGCCAGGTTGGCTTCGACGGCTCGCCAGCCCTGCTCGACGCGCGGGTTGTCAGCTCCTTCGAGGACCGCCTTCTGTGTCTCGAGCTGGGCCGGAGGCCGGATCCGCATCTCGAGCATCCGGCAGCGGTCGAGCGCCAGGTAAAGCAGGCGAGACCGCTTCATCAGGTTGCGGAGCCGGTAGACGGCGGGCGATGCCCAAAAGGCCGGCGGGCGAGGAACCTTCGTGTCGACCAGCCGGCCCTCGGCGTCCACGCCGACGCCCTCCTTGTCGTGAATGTCATTCCAATAGAGGGCCAGCACCACGATATCCGGTTCCAGGGCGAAACCCCTTTCCGCCAGGAACTCTACTTCCTGCGCCGTGTTGTAAGAAGGCACGCCGGCGTTGATCACCTCGAAGCGTCCGCCGCCGTTGAGCAGCGCTTCCAGGCGCCGCGCGAAAGTCTCTTCCTCGCGAACACCATACCCGGAGGCGATCGAGTCGCCCAACACGAGCACCCGCTGCAAGCCGGGCGGCTTGGGAAGCGCAACCTCGTCGCCGCGCATCCCAACAGAATTGGTTCGAAACGGCTGGTCAGCGGTGAAGGACTGCTGACTTGGCCGCAGGCAAAAGCCGAGCGACGGGCTCGCCTGGAATCGCGTCTGTGGCCAAAGCCACTGGGGTGGGGCGGGCACGACGATCCGCGCCGCCAGCTCGCCCACGAGCAGAAACAGCAGGGCAGGCTTCAGCCAGCCGTATTGCCTGACAGGCGCGAGCGGCTGTGGCGCGTAGACGCCATCCAGAAGCTGCGCGAGCCGATCGAAGCTGTAACAAGCCTCCGCCCGCACGCGGTTCCATCGGCCCATGCGCTCCCGGCGGGCCGGATCCTGCAGAAGTTCCAGCAAGGCAGCAGCGACGCCATCCGGGTCCCCAGCCGCGACGAGCTGCCCTCCCAAACCCTCGCCCAGCATCTCGGGCAGATCCCCCACTGCTGTCAGCTTCCCGGCTGCAAGTCCAACGACCTCGTGTCCCTTGCCCAGCATCTCGGGCAGCGCCCCCACTGCTGTGGCCACCACGGGCAAGCCGGCGGCCATCGCCTCGAGCACCGCGTTAGGCATTCCCTCGGCCCGCGAGGGCAGAAGAAACACGTCTGACCCGGCCAGCAACTTCCATTTCTCGCTTGGCCCAACCGGCCCTACAAACTCCACCGAACCCGCCAGGTTGAGCTCTGCCGCCCGCTGCCGGATCCGCTCTCCCTGGCCCCGGCCGCTCGTTTCATCCGGGCCAGCCAGGAGGAAGCGGATCGGGGAGCCGCGAAGCCGGTCGGCCGCAGCGAGGATGTCGAAGTGCCCTTTGTGCTCGCCGAGGGTGGCGATGGTCAGCACGCGCAAGACGCCGTCGCTCGACCGCGGCCTCGCCGGCGCCTCGGGAATCTCCACGCCGTTGGGCACAACGCGGATAAGCCGCCCCGGCGCCAGTTCGCACAAAGCCCGCCGCCAATATTCCGAAAGGACCAGGATCTCGGAGGGCCACCGCAGGGCTTGCCGGATCGCCCATCGCCCCAGGCGACCCTGCCCGGCATACCACTGCGGAAACTCTCCGCTGTGTAGTTGGAGCAAGACGCGGCGTCCCAGCAGCCGGCCGATCAGCGCGTAAACGGCCGACTGGGCGAAATTGACGCCGGAAGACGACTTGATGTGAACAGCCCCAGGCCGCTCGAGAGCCACGCCGGCTGCAAAGCGCGTGAAGTGGAGGATCTGGCGCGCCAGACGGCTGTGCCATGACCTTCCGGGGCGACTGGGGGACGTCCGTTTCCAGAGCCGCATCGCATGCCTCTCGGCCAGCCGCGAGCGCAGGATCATGTTGGCGCCGTTTTCGACTCCGCCGGTAAGAACGCCGCCCGGCGCCGGCGCCACCAGCAGCACCCCAGGCCGCGCGGCTCTCCGAGCGGCGATCAGTCTTCCGTAAAGCTCGGTGACCGGCCGGCACTGCGATTCCCAGCTCCTGTTTTCGCTCACCCACTGCCGCGCCTGCCGGCCCAGCCGGGCGAGACCTTCGGGGTCGTCCATCATGGCCTCGATTCGCCGGGCGAGAGCGCCGACGGACCAAGGTTGAAACAGCACGCCGTTGACTCCGTCCACGATCAGTTCCCGGTGGCCGCCGCAGTCGCTCGCGAGCAGCGGCTGGCCGTGGGCCATGATTTCGAGCGGCTTGAGTGGCGTCACCAGGTCGGCGAGGCGGCTCGGTCGCCGGGGAAGCACGAACAGGTCGATCCGGCTGTAGCAGCGCGCGACTTCGTCGTGCGGCACGCGGCCCGCGAAGCGAACCACAGCTTCCAGGCGGAGGTAGCGCACTTGCTCTTCAAGCGCGGGCCGGGCGATGCCGTCGCCGACGACGAGTACCCGCAACCGCGGGCGCCTTGCAGCCAGAAGAGCGGCCGCCTCCAGCAGCAGGTCGAGGCCCTCGTAGGGCGCCAGCGTACCGATATAGCCGAGCACAAACTCATCAGCCCGCCGCCGCCCGTTCTCCGGCGAGGGCGCATGGGCTTCCAGATCCACCCCGTTGCCGGCCACGGTAATCTTGCTTGCAGCGACGCCGCGGCGAATCATCTCCTGCCGCAGGCCCTCGCAAATCACGACCACATGAGAGGCGAGCCGGAGGGCCGGGCCGTCGAGGAGGCGATAGGCGGTTCGGGCCAGGCGGCCCGAGCCGGTCATCCCCTCCTCGATCAGCGAGCGAACCTCGTAAACCACCGGCAAGCCCAACCGGCGGCCGGCCACAGAGGCCGCCAGCCCGCAAAACGCCAGGCTATGCGCGTGAATCAGGTCGACCCTCTCTTCCAGCGCCACCCGCTCGATGCGCCGGGCAAACGGGACGAGCCTCCGGAGCCTGGCCGCCCGCTCCCACCACGGCTTGTCGCATGCCATGAAGCGCGCCGGGTCGGAGCCGTCGTAACAACGGTGGTAGGGGATTCCGTGGTAGCGCTCCACCCCATCGCTCCGGGACGGGTCGGCCGGAGGCTGAAAGGGCGCGCTCAACACCACCGGGTGAATCCCCAGCCGCGCCTGCGCTTCCACCAGACATTGCGTCCGCACGGCGCCGCCGCTCACATCCGGATAGCAGTTGTAGACCACGTGCAAAACTCTCATCGCTCAAAACCTGCCGGCTGCGCGCCGGTGCGGCGGTAGAGAAACCGATGCCGGGATCCCTCGATGGCCCATTCAACCGTTTCTTCGCCGCGCTGCGCCAAGACGGTCGATCCCCGGCGCTCCGTCGTCACACTTCCAAGCCCTTCGCTGCCGGCCCCCGGCGAGAGGAACGTGAACCACGCCAGCGGAAGCTCGGCTGTGCGCTCGATGAGCAGGACCGGCGCCGGCTCCCAATCTCCAAACCGGCTGGACCACAGGCCCGTGGTCAGCCGCCAGTCGGCGTCGGAAAAGCTGAACCGCAAGCCCGCGCCTTCCTCCGGGTCGAGGGCGACGACCGCCCCCGTCCCATCGCCCCGCACTTCGGTCCCGGGCGGGAAGTGGAACCGCAAGGCGCAATGATGCCGGCCCTCGCCATCCAGCCGGTCGGCGATCACCCAGCCCGACGTCGAGGCCGGCGGGCGGACAAACAGCACCGCCCGGTAATGGGTCACCGGCTGCCGCAGCCGGTGATAGCCCTCGTGCACAGCCATGGCGTAATCGAACTCCTCGCTCATGTCGGCGTCGAGCAACCGGGTCGGCACCGGCCGCAGCCATTTGAAAAGGTCCAGAGCGTCGGTCTGATCGAGGCCGTCCACGGTGACGGTGTTGTGAGCGGCGGTTCCCCGCAGGGAGTCTCGGACGCGGATCGAAGCCCCGTAGGCGCCGGTGCCGGGGTCCGCCAGGAGCCAGCGGCCGCGGATCCTCGCCTGCACGCTCAAAGCGTCAGCATGGCCGTGCGAGGCGTTGGGCCACAGACCGATCGGGCCGACGTCGAACAACAGCGCCGCGTCTCCCGCCTGCCAAAGGCAATAGCCGCCCCGGGGAAACACCCGCGATCGGGAAGAATGCGCCAGCGCCGGTTCGTCGAGCCAGACGGCTACATCGGCCAGGTCGGGACGCTCTCCGAACGGAACGCCGCGGGCGCCATCGGCGTCGCCGACCGACGGCGGCTCGCCGCCCTCGCCGGAAAGGGCGGCCAGGAATTCGAGCATGGCCGCGACCCTCTCTCCAATAATGGGCGGCAGATTCCGGCCCGCGCGCCGGGCGACGGCCAGCACCTGCAAGTAGAAATCCAGTACAAAGCGCTGGTAGCCGGTGGACTGCTCGCGGTCCACGCCATCGGGCGTCACCTGCCGCTCGATCTCGCGAGTCAGTATCTTGAGCGCGCGTTGCTCCCGGCGGCGCGCCTCCGGAAGGGTCGGAACAGCCACGCTCAGTATCCACAGGGCGGCCGCTTCCCCGATCAAGTGATTGGTCGGGTCGCTGTAGATGGACAGGTGGCTGGCTAGATACTCATAGTGCTCCTGGAGCGAGCGGAGCCAGGCCCGAAGGAGGCGTTCTTCGAGATCCGGCAGCGCGGCGGCCAGCGTCCACAGCCACGATATCGACCGCAGGCCGACCTCCAGCGCGCTCGACCAGTTCCGGCCGCGGCCGAATGGATTTTTCTCGCGCCAGTCTTCCAGCAGAGCGGTGATGCGGTCCAGGAAAACCGCCTCTCCCGTAAGAAGAAAAGCGCGCGCGAAGGTAAACAGGAACTGGTGGCGGTTCAGCTCCCAGACCCAACGCGTATCGCCGCGATGCCAATCGAGCCGGCCCGGTTCGAGCGCGACCGGAACGCCGGAGATTTCCCAGGCGTCGAGGCCGCGGCGGGCGAAATCGACGAGACGCTCGGTCTGTTCGGGGCGGAAGCGCCGCCAGGATTGGATGATGCGGCGGGCCCCGGCGGGGCCGAAGAGAAAGCGGCTGTCCATCCATTCGGCGCAATCCTGCCGGCCGGGAGGCTCCCAGAAAGGCACAACGATCTCCTTATTCTTTCGGCCGCGCTCCCGCAGCCGGGCGGCGATCTCTTTCGGCCCCATGACGGCGAGCCGCCTGGCATAGCGCAAAGAGCGTTCGATTTCGGGGCGGCAGTGCCATTTCAGCCGCGCTTCACTGACGGCCGTGGTTAACGGTTTTTTGAATTCTGATCGCCGCATATTCTCCGATGTAGACCATCGCCCGCGGAAACGTCTTCTCCAGAAACTCACAAATCGGGATCGCCACATTCAGCACATGAAACTTCCCCAGGATTTCCGTCTCGACTCTTTTCAGGGTTCGGAGGCAAGTAACTTCGGCTCCGGCGAATTCTCGGGCCAGCCGAAGGGGATTGTGGCCGTAGAAATACAAGGGTGGGGGTGGCTTGATCGCCGCCCGGCGGGAGCTTCCCAGTATTCCTTTTGCGACTCGCCCCAGGAGAAACAGGAGATTGTATTGGGAATGATAGAAGACCACGATGTTCTTCCTGTCCTTTATGACTCTGTAGAATTCACGAAGAACGGTGGGTTGCAGATCTTTGTCGACATGATAGAGGCAGTGAGAAGCCAGCACGGAATCGAAACATCCCTCTTGGAAGGGCAGCGCGGCCAGATCGGCAACGACATAAAGGCCGCGATCGCGGAGCCGTTCTCTCGCCCCCTGCAGGCCCCGCAGAGAAATGTCTGCGCAGACGTGCTTTTGAAAATTGCCCGACATTTCCACCCTCGGCTCGGAGCCCGAGCCGGCGTCGAGAAAGAAGCGGCCGCCGCCGGCGAAATGCTTCTGATAGCGTATTTCATTGGCGTGCAGGTAGGCTTGCGCCGCCTCGCTGAGATCCTCGTGCAGAATCTCGCCGAGAAATCGCCGGCTGCCCGCGTCTGTTTTCCAGCCGTAGGAGTCGTAGAAAGCTTTTACGCTGTCTCGGATCATACCAGCCTCTCCGATCGCCGGCCGCACCATTTCAAGAGCTGCTCTTGGCCGGTCATACGCGCCGGATCACTTCGTGCAGGGAACGTCGCCGTTGCGGACCAGCACGGGAATCTGAATCAAGTTGGCCATATCGTTCGCGCCTTCAGACAGATTCAATGTCAGCTCCAGCTTGTACTCTCCGCAGGGATGAAGCGGAGGGTAGTCCATGGTCCCCGCGCCCGCGCCCAGAAGGTTCTTCGGAAGCTCGAAATTGATCTGATCCAGGCCGGCGAACTGCGGGGAATAGCCGACAAAAGACGGGGTGACCCACATCCAGGTATCGTCCTTGGAACCGTAGACGGGGATGCCGCCGACCGTCATCTGCACCTCGAGCGGAGTTTTTCCGTCGATCAGGCGCCCCAGCCCCGTCAGCCAGAGACTGTACGGCTTGCCGATCTGCGCGGGGTTGTTGGATGTGATGAGCGACCCAGCCTGATCGGTCAAGGCGCCTCTCACCGCCTGCTGGTCATGGATGCGCTGGGGCATCAAGCGGCAGGGAGAGGGGTCCGCCCAGAGCGGGTTGTAGGCGCAATCGAATCCCATCCCAAAGATCCGCGGCGCGGCCGCCGCAAGGGCCTGCCGCCGGGCGCCATCGCTCTCCATCGCCCCGTGGCGAACGACGAAAGCTCCCTGGTAGAACGGCTGGGTGGGGTCCGGGCCGCTGTAAGCGATTCGGAAATTGATTTGCGTCGGGCTGACGAACAGCAGCTCCATCGGAAAGCATTGGTCCCAAACGGCGCTCAGGGGCGCGCAATAACGCAATTCGGTGTCGCCCAGTTTCTTCGGCAGCGGCAGAGAGGCGGCCACGTAGGCCTGGTCCGAGAGGCCGATGCCGAAGACCGTGGCGAGGCCTTCAAAGGCGATGCCATATTGGAAGTCCGCCGCGCTGACCACAGCGTTGATCTGGGGTCGCTGCTGCGCGTTGGACGGCCCTGCCAGGAGCAGAATAGAAACGGCCCAGCGTTTCATGGCATTCCTCTCTAAGTGAGCGCCGGCGCCGTGTCGCTCCGGCGCTCGAGCGACGGCCGGCGTCTTAAATAGCTGAACTGCGCCCCGCTGTAGACCAGCGCCGTGACCAGCGTGACCGCCGCCGCCCCTCGCGCCCCGTAACGCGGGATCAGGGTGAGGTTGAGCGCCACGTTCAAAACGAGCAGCGCCGCGTTGATGGCCAGGTCCGCACGCTGCCGATCGGTGGCCACCAGCAGGCAGGCGTGGTACCGGCTCCACGCATAGGGCACGGCCGTCCAGATCAACACGACCAAAAGGGGGGCGGCAGTGGAGAAACTTTGGCCGTAGAGCAAAGCGAGCAACGGGCCGGCCAGCGCGCTGACGGCAAGCGCCAGCGGCGCGGTGAGCAGCACCAGCCACCGCAGCGCCGCGGCGCGATACTCCGGTACTCCGGTGGCCCGCCCTTGAGGCCCGCCAGCCAGCCGCGGATAGAGCGCCTGGCAGAGACTTTGCGGCAGCAGAATGGCAACGTCCAGGATCCGGTAAGCGGCGGTGTACTGACCGACCTCGCTCACGTCCCGCAGGCGAGAGAGCAGCAAGACGTCGACGCGCCAGTAAAGGGTGGCGCAGAGGGAGCTCAGCGCGAAGACCGGCGCCTGGGCGGCAAGGCTTCGGATGGACGCGAGGTCGGCCCGGACCGAGAGGCGCACTCCCCGCCGTCGCAGCAGCACAATCGAGACCGCGCAGGCCACAGCCCGCCCGGCGACGGCCGCCGCGAGAACGGCCTCCAGCCCATGGCCCGCCAGCACCGCCGCGACGCCGAGGCCGGCCTTGGCCGCTTGTTCGGCGAGCACCGCCAGCGCGATCGGGATGGTGTCCTCGCAAGCGAGGAAGGCGGCCTCAAAGCAGCTCAGCCACGTCGAGGGCAGGATCGCCAGGCTTGCGATCTGCAAAGCCCGCGCCGTGGCCGGATCGTGCTCTCCGAGGCGAGAGAGGCAGGCCATGACGACGCTGAGCACTACAGAAACGCCGCCGCCCAGGGCGAGGCCGCTCGAAAGCAGCCGGCCTAGCGCTGTCCTATCGCGCGCTCCCTCCCGGGTCAGCAATCCGGGAAGGCCCAGAGGCCCCAACAAGCCGCACAGGGCCAGATACGCATAGGCCAGGCTGTAGCGGCCCAAGTCCGCCGCTCCGAGCCGGCGCGACACCGCCACAACCACCGCCGCCGAGCACAACGGCGCCCCGATCCTCAGAGCTGCCAGCACCGCCGCGTTGGCCGTCGCTCGACGTCTCATGAGGCCTCCGCGCCGGCGGCAGGATGCATTCGTGCGGCCGCCGCCATCAGCCCGCACAGAAACCAGAGGAGAGCGTTGGCCGGCGGGCCAAGCGAGACGTCCCAGAGCATCTGCCAAGAGAGGGCAATCAAGCCCGCTCGCCAGCCGAGCGCCATCCGGCGGGCCAAGGGAACAGCCATCCGCTCCGGTGAGGCCCGGCGAAATGCCATCCACAGAAACACGAGCCAGGCCGCCAGTCCAGGCAGGCCGGTCTCCGCCGCCCGCAGCAGGTAGACGTTGTGGACCACGTACAGCCACCGGTCAGACAATTCCGGCGTGAGGTAATCGCGGAAGACGTAGGGGTAAGCTCCGGCCCCGACGCCCGCCAATGGATGAGCCTGGATCACCCGCACAGCCATTTGGACCAGCGCCCATCGCTCCTCGAAGGCGGCCGCGTGGTCCTCCGCAGTGCGTATCAGAATCCTGGGCAGCAGAGCCAGTGTGACTGCCAGCACCACGAGGAGGAGAACCACGACATTGCGGCGCACCAGCATGTGGCGCCGCGCGCCGGCGACCAGAAGATAGAGCAGTCCGAGGGCGAAGCCGATCCAGGCGGCGCGGGTAAAGGTCAAGACCAGGGCGGCGCAGCCCAGTGCCGGCGGCAGGCCGTCCCGCAGCCGGAAGTTCGGCGCCACGGTCAGTAACTTCGAGATGGCCAGCAGCAGGAGCGGCAGTAAGAAGCTGGAAAAGGCGCCGGGGTGCGTCCCCACCGAGCCGCCGTAGCGCCCCAGCGCCGCCTCGGGTCGCTCGATCCACTCGCCGGTCGGCGTGAACGTGGCCCCGGCCAGGCTTTGCAAGAAGTAGAGGATCGATTGCAGAACCAGGGTCGCCAGCAGCGCGCGCTCGACCAGCCGGAGATCCTCCGGGTCCTGGACGGCATTGGCAGCGGCCAGAAAGATCGCAGAGTAAGCCGCCAGGATCATGAGGTGACAGAAGCCTACGAACCGAGCGGGTGAGCCGGGGATCGAAGCCGCCGTGGTCAAAACCAGCAACGCCGCAGCGATCACCGTCCCTCCGCCCCAAACCCAGGGAACGCGGCGGCCGATCAGGAGCGCCCCCAGGGCGGTCAAGGACGACAAGGGCACAGTGAGCGAATTCGGCCATGAGAAGCCGACGGACGAGGCCGGAGGCGGTTCCGTCAAATAGAGGGCCAAGCCGATCTGCAAGCTGAAGACAAAAACGAACAACACGGCTCGCCGGGGACGGCGGGCCGCCAGGATCAGCGGGAGGGTGACCGCGCCGGTTACGGCCGCAACCACCCAGCGATCGGGCATTTGGGCCAGACAGACGATCGCCAGTCCCGCGCTCAAGCCGAAGACGGCGCAAAGCCAGAGGACCGGGGCGCCTAGCGTCTCACTGCGGGTCATGGCGAAGGTAGTCGAAAGTGGCTCGGGCGGCGATGGCGTTCCCTTCCGGAGTCCAATGGCCGTCTTGTGGGAAGTAGAGGGCCGGCTGAGCCTGCCCGCCGGGCCGAGTCAGCGCGTCGAGCAGGTCGATCGCCTCGACCCCCGCTTCACGGCACAGCGCGCGCATGCGCCGGTTGGGGAGCGTCAGATCGGGCATCGCGGCTCGGGGCCGGGCCGCCGACTCCACCTGAATTTTTTCGGGCATCAGCAGGACAATCAGCCGGACACCTCTCGCGGCGCACCGCCGGGCCAGCCGGTCGATCAGGCCGGCCGTGGCCTGCCAGCCGGACTCGGCTTGACCGCCATAGACCGCGTAGTCTGCGCCCGCAAAAGCGCGGCCGCTTCGCTGGACGAGCTGATAGAGGTGGGAGTGCCGTGCCAGGGCGAGGCGGCAAGCAAACGGCAGCAGGCCGCTGCGGGCGCCGGCAGAGATGAGGCGCCCGCCCAGCAGCTCGACCGGGAGCGCCGGCAGCGCGTTATCGGTGATGTCGTTGCCGAGGAAGAAACCGAGCAGCACCACGTCCGGGCGCAGGCCCATCCCTTCCTCCTCCAGGTAAACCAGCTCCTGTCGCGTGGAGTAGCCCGGGACGCCGGCATTGATTACCTCGTAGCGGGCCCCCTGGTTGAGAAGCCTCTCCAGAACGCGAACCCACGTGCGGGGCTGCTCGACGCTGTACCCCATGGTGAAGGAGTCTCCCAGCGCCAGAACGCGCCGGACACTCGGGTGAGCCGGGCTATATTCGCGATCCTCCCTGAGGCCCTGCCCGCTGATTCGAACCTCGGTTTGAAATTCGGGATAACGAAAGACCCCGTGAAAGTGAGGGCGCAGCTTGTACTGGCGAGTGGACGAAGCGACATACAAGCTTTCCGGATGGCGCTCCAGAGTCTGCGGCCGGATCAGGCGAACCGCTGCCTCGGCCGCGGCGATAGCGATGGCGAAGCTCAAGGCCGCCACGGCGCCCTGCCGGGCCGCCCCCAGGGCCCTTCCTCGAAAAGCCCGCCACAGAAACTTGGGATTCCCCAGCAGGTACCGGCGCCACTTGTGGGGCTGCTGGATGAGCAGTTGGCACCACTCGAGGCCCCATTGTCGGACCCACGGCGAAGCCCGGCGCAGCTCGCCCGCGAAATGATCGAACAAGCCGCCGACCCCCGCTGCCACCCGGCACCCCAGCTCGGCCAGGTGGCGGTCGATGAACTGCTCCTGGCGCGGGTTCCCCAGACCTACCAGCAGCAAGTCCGGCTGCAAGCGATGGATTCGTTCCACGATCGCCGGCTCCTCCGAGGAGGCGAAATAGCCGTGAGCCGTGCCGACGACCTGGACCTGCAGGTATTGTTCGGCGATGCGCGCGGCCGCGCGCTCGATGACGCCCGGACGTCCCCCCAGCAGGAAGACTCGCAGCAGCCGGGTAAACGGCTCCCGAAACAGCAACGGGATCAGATCGGTGCCGAGCAGATTTTCATTCAGAACAACGCCGCTCGAGCGCGTGGCCAGCCTCATGCCGATGCCGTCATTGAGGACCAGGTGGCCGCGATTGATCACGTCGCGGTAGGAGGCGTCCTCGAACGCCAGATTCGCCGTCGCGGCGTGTACGAAGTAGACACTGTGGGTGGCGCCACCCGCTAGAAACCGTCGCAGGATCTCCAGCGCTTCCCGGCGCGTGCGCCGCCGGATTCGAACCCCGAGGACTTCCGTCTCCATCGCCGTCTGCATAAGCTACCCCCTAGCTCGCCCCCACGCCCGTCCAAACCGCCGGGACGGTGCGGAGCAGGATTTTCAGGTCGAGCAGCAGCGACCAGTTGTCGATGTAGTCCAGATCGAGGCGCATCCAGTCTTCGAAGGCGAGGGCATGACGCCCGCCCGCCTGCCACAGGCACGTCAGGCCCGGCCGGACCGAGAAGCGCCGCCGCTGCCAGTCCTCGCTGAGCCGCTCCGCGTCCCGCAGCGGCAGCGGCCTGGGGCCGACCAGGGACATATCTCCCGTCAGGACATTGATCAACTGCGGCAGCTCGTCCAGGCTGGTGCGCCGGAGCCAGCGCCCGAAGCGGGTGGCTCGCGGGTCGTCGCGAATCTTGAATGCGGCGCCGCGTGCTTCGTTCAAGTGTTCCAACTCGGGCTGTCTGGCCTCGGCCCCGGTGATCATGGTGCGGAACTTCCAGATTCGAAAGCGCCGCCCGTTCTGCCCCACACGGAGCTGTTGAAAGAGCACGGGGCCGGGTGAATCCAGCCGGATAGCGACTGCGATCAGCGCCCACAAGGGCGCCGTCACCAAGACCGAGGCTGCCGACAGGACGACATCAGCCAGGCGCTTGATCAGAAAAGCCGGCGCCGAGCCGCGGACGGTAAACAATGTCAGGACTCTCAAATCTTCGAACTGCTCCGACTCGACCTGCGCCAGCCGCGCGTTGAAGAGGTCCGCCGGCAGGCGCACGACCACGCCTTGCTCCTCACAGATCGATACGATCCGCGCCACCTCGGAATAGAAAGTCTTGATGGGCAGCATGACCGCCACTTCGTCCACCGGCCCAGTGCGGAGCAACCGGCCCAAGTCCCCAATCCCACCGAGCAACCGGCATGGGGCGCCGGGGGCGGCGGGCGCGTCGTCGAGAAAGCCCAAAACCCGGTAACCCAGCTCCGGACGGCTCTCCAGCGACTCGGCAAACCAGCGGCCGCGCGGGCCATTTCCGACGATGAGCACATGACGGAGATTGCGCCCTCTTCGCCGCAGCCCTTCCAGCACACGATGTACCCCGGCCCGTTGGGCGGCCACTGTGGCTACCGCGGCGCTCCAGAATGCCGCCAGAAAAGGCAGATCCAAGACCTCGACCCGAAAGACCGCTCCCGGAACCCGCTCCCTTGCGGTTGCTGCTCCGATCACGCCCAGCAGCAATGTGGTGATGGAAACCGCCCGAACGATCCGGTGGTAAAGCTCCCGGCGTGCGGCGAGCCGCCGGGAGCGGTAGAGGCCGCAATAGTCGAAGATGCGCTGCGAAACGAGCAAAAAGGCCCCGATCAGCGCCGCGTTGGGCAGGCTCGCCCGCGCCAGCAGGAAGTCCCTGAAGGCGGCATATCGCCCTCCAGCCACCGCTAGAAAAAGGCCGAAAAGCAACGAGACCGCTATTGCCAAAGCATCCAGCGCGATCAAGCCCTGCAACAGGAACCTTCGACGAAGCCGATGCATGTGTCATTCCTTGAGCCGCTGCAGGTGGTCGCAAATTGCGACCACCTCCGCTTTCTCTTCGGCGGTCAACTGGAACATGAAGTCTTCAGGGAAGCGGTCGCGATTGCGCCTCACCTGTTCGTTGAGCCGCCTGGTCGTCACGCCGTAGACCTGGGCGACGTCCAGGTCCAGCATGACCTTCAAGCCACGGATCACCAGGATCCGCGTTTCAATCGGTTCCAAAGGGCTGACTTCGTTTGTCGTCATCAATACACTCCCGTCAGACTCGATCAAAGGCGCCGGTAGAGCGGCGCCGGAATGAAGAACTTCCGTTTGTTTAGAATCGTTCCCATCACATTCGGATTGGCTCGCCGCAGCCGGGCGACCGCATTCTGGATCACCTCACGGCTGCAGAGGTCCGCCTCGACAACCAAAACCACGCCATCGAACAGCGGCCCCAGGATCGTAGCGTCGGTCGAGAAGTTCACCGGAGGCAGGTCGGCGATGATGGCGGCAAAGCGCCCTCGCAAGGCCTCGAACACCCGGCGAAAGTGGGTCCAATCCGGCGCCCCGCTGGAACCGTTCGAGGCCGAGCCGGCCGGCAAGAGCCACAACGAGTCGATCGCCGTCTGGCGTAAACAAGATTCGAGAGGAAAGTCCTTGTCCAACAGAAGGTGCCGCAGGCCGGGATCCGGCTCGACGCCGAGCCGATCGGCCTGCGCCGGCCGGTGGACGTTGGCGTCCAGCAGCAAAGTGGGCCACCCCGCAGGGCGGGCCAATTCGGCGGCCAGATGAAAGGCAACAAAGCTGGTACCCTCGCCCGCCGTCGCCGAAGCCAGACCGACCGCGCTGTGCGCTTCGATGCCTTTGTGCAGGAAAAGCTCATGAACCAGTTGCTGCCACTGATCCCGGCCCGTGCCGCCCTTCTCCTCGGCCGGGCCGGCGGGCGCTCCTCCGCGGTACTCCGGTTCTCTCTCGACCCCGGCCTTCCCTACCCCGGCCTTGCGGGGAACGGAGCCACCGTTCCCACCGGGCGACTGGCAGGCGAACAGCTCCGCGTCGAGCCTGGCCCGGCGCAGGATCTCTACGTGCCGGCTCATGGTTGGCTCTCTCCTCGTCTGGTTACGGGGCGGCGGGAAGGCAGGGCCAGCACCTCGCCAGCCCGCAGCTTATCGGGGTCGGTCAGCCACGGGTTGCTCTGCCGGATCTGCTCCCAAACTTCGGCATTCCACCGGCCGTAGTGCCGCAGCGCGATCCGCCGCAGGGTTTCCGATCGTGCGACGCGGACCCATTGGATGCGCTCTCGAGCTGCTGATCGAGGCTGGGATGGCGGCTCCGGCGGCCCAGAGCTTCCCGTGAGGTCAACGGGAGCCGCCCGGAGGATTTCGGGACGACCAACTTCCGGCGGCCGGCGGCCCTCGGCCGGCGCACCCGGCGCGGGCAATGGGGAGGTCCCGGATGCCACCACCCGCGCCGGCAGCGGCGCCGACGGGGGCGGCGCGGCGGAGACCTTCACGGCGCGCAAGGGCAGCGAGGAAGCAACCCCGGCCAGGGTGTAATGCTGCAGGTAGGTGCTGGCTACCAGGGTCCCGGCTGCCATCCCCGCAGTGGCGGCCGCAGCGACCCAGCCCGGCCGCTCGATTCGCGCTCTTCGAGCGCCCGTGAGCCGGCCGGCGGTCTCGGGGGCCGCGCGGCGCAAGAGACCCTCGTCGACTTTTTTCTTTCCTTCCGCAAAAGCCTCCGAGAGAGCCTGAAAGCACAGGGCATTGATCGTTCGCGGAATGCCTTGTGACGCGCGCGCCAGTCGTGAAAGCGCCCTCCCGGTGAACAGCCTTTTGCGGCCTCCCGCCAGGCGCAGCCGCTGCTCCACGTAGCGGCGGACCTCCTCTTCATCTAGCTCCAAGAGGCGCGCCCAGATCGAGACGCGCTGCCGCAACTGCTCGCACTCCGGCGCCTGCAGCTTCTCCAACAGGGCTGGCTGGCCGGCCAGTATGATTTCCACCAGCTTCTCTTCCGGCGTCTCGAGATTGGAGAGCAGACGGATCTCCTCCAGCACGGCCGGCGGGATCGCCTGGGCTTCATCGAAGATCAGCAACAGACGCTTCCCCTGGCGGCAGCACTCGACCGCCAGCGCCTCGAGCAGACGCCGGCCCTCCGCATAGCTCCCGCCCGCCGTCAGCTCGAGATCCTCCAGCACCGCCGCGATCATCTGCTCTCGCGTCTCCGGCGGGTGAAACACAAATGCAGTCGCAGCCCGGTCCTTCCATCGCTGCAGTAAGTAGCGGAGGATGGTCGTCTTGCCCATGCCGGGCCGGCCGGTCAAGACCAGGAACCCCCGGCGCTCGACCAGCCCGTAATGCAGCGCCGCCAGAGCCTCGGCATGTTCCCGGCTGAAGTACAGCAGCTTCGGGTCGGGAGTCGCGCCAAAAGGCTCTTCGAGGAAACCAAAGTGTTCGAGGTACATATTCCTGTCACCTCACTGGCGATTCCGGGATGCAGGCCAGAACGACCAGGGAAGAACAACGCTCGAGCTGGCGCGGCGTATGAATGGAACGATCGAGAAGGTCGGCGGCAAATCCGCCCGCGGCGCCGCCCGCTGCCGCAAGCACCAGCCCCAATCCCAGGTAAAACCAAGTGCTCCTCTTCTCGACCGGAGCCGGAGGCCGCGGGCTCTCCGCCAGCGCCACATTCAGAACGCGTTTCTGGTCAAGATTTTCGGCCTCTTGGGCTTCGGCGTATTTCCGCCGGTAAAGCAGGAAGCTCTCTTCCGCCGACTTAACGTTGCGCAGTAGCTCGGCTCGCTGGCCGGCGTTCTCGGCGGATATCAGGCGAGAGGCCGTCACCTCTTCGCGGCAGGAGCGCTCCTGCTCGGCCAGGCTGGCGCGGCGTGCGCGCAACCCCGCCAGCAGCGCCCGGCTGCGCATCAGTTCCCCTTCTACGTCCGCCCGCAAGGGGTCGGAAGCGCTCTCTACGACCGGCCCGTTCCCGCGTTGGGCCTCCACCTCGACGGTCTTGCGGAGCTCGGCGATCCGCCGGTCCAGTTGCTCGATTTCCCGGTAGAGGGTAGCTTCCGCCCGCCGGTTCTCCAGCTCGAGCAACTGGGACTTTAGCCGCCCCAGATAAGGGGACTCCTCTAACCGGCGAGGAGCGGGATCCGGACGGGGCAGGCCGGCCAGTTGCCGGGCCAGCTCGATCGTGCGGCTATCGGCGTCGCGGACCGCCGCCTCCGTCTCCCATTTCTGCTTCTCGATATCGGCGAGCTTCTGCCGGGCTCGCGGCTCGAAGCTCTCCTCGCCCAGCCCCGGCTGTTGTTTCTCGAATTCCGCGACATCATCCTGCGCCTGCCGCAACTGGCCCTCGTAGGCCTCCGTCTGCGAACGGAAGTACTCCACGGCGCCCGGCCGGCGGTTCACACTCAGATATTTCGCCAGGTAGAGTTCCGGCAACTTATCGAGTACCCGCACAATTTCAGCCGGGTCCGGGGAGCTGTAGCGAACGGCGATCAGATTGGTGAAGCTGCGCCCGACCACCACCGGCCCGGCCACCAGACCGCGCTCCAAGTGCTCCGGCGATACCCGCGCCTCGCGGGCCAGCCGCTCCATCACGTCTGCGCTCTTGAGAAGCTCGATCTCCGACTGCACTTCCTCCGGAGTTATGGTGGTGGTCAGCCCGGGCACCGCCCGGTCGGCCGGAGTCACCAGGGCATCGAAGCGGTCTTTCTTCAGGATGAACTTCAGCCCCGCGGCGTAGCGGGGTGGGAACAGCCAAGGAACCAGCCAGACCGCGCCCACGCCGACGCCGGCGAAGATGGCAAAGAACAGCGCCAGGATGATCCTCTTGCGCCGGAACAGCACCGCCGCCACGTCCCGTGCGGTCGTGCCGCCGTCGATTCGGTAAACGCCTGTTGGGGCTGGAGCCAAGTCAAGGTCACTGGAGCGGCCCAGGGGGGAGTCGTCCATGTCTTCGTCTTCATTGGAAAATAGGCGGCTTCCACGGCCCACGCCGGGCAGACTACCCGGCGGCCGTCTCCTTCTGGTTCAGCCCCGCGCTGCGATGCGACGATCGCAATTTGTAATGTTTATTCCCAGAATACTGTGCAAAAGGAGTGTATATCCTTAGCGAAAATCACGCAAGATGGTTTTTCCCCACCCTCTTTTTACCGGAGACGGTGGAAAAGACCAACCGCATACGTCGCGCGCTCGCCGGCATGCGAGCGGGATGCCCCAATCTTGGCCAGCAGCCTTCGCGTGTGCCAGCGCACCGTTTCCACGCTGATAAACAGCCGCGCTGCAATCTGGTCATGGCTCGATCCGGCTTTCATCCACTTCAGGATCTCCTGCTCACGCGCGGTCAGCCGCGGCCTTTGAGCGAGCGCCTGGCGTAGCAGCAATGCCAGATCGATCCGCCGGGCCCAGATCTGGCCGGCGGCGACCGCAGCGATCGCCCTTCTTGCGGTTGCCATGCCGGCTTCGCGCCCCAGGTAGCCCATGCACCCCAGACGGAGCCAGCCCAGCGCCTGCTCTGGGCCGAGGGACGATCCCAACACGATCACCCGCACACCACGCCCATAGTCCATTTCTTCGCGAAGGCGGCGGGGCTCGATGCTCCCCAAAAACGATTCGGCGGCGAGCAGCACGGCGGGAGCCGATCGCCGGCACTGCTCAAATACCTCCGGCGGTGATGCGGGCGCCCGGCAGGCGATCAGACCCGGGTCCGCACTCAGGTCGAGAGCCAGATCTTCGCTGATGAGCGGACCGGCCTCCGCCACGACCACGTGAATCGGCATCTGCCGTGCCGCTCCTCTCGCCGCTCCGGCGGACCAGGAAAACTGCAAGTGTATTTGACGAGATATGATTATTGCAAGAATTATTGCAGAAATAAATTCCAATTTCTTC
>JBGOUJ010000005.1:0-43260 GCA_041477005.1 Terriglobia bacterium
AGGACGGCTTGAGGGTGCTCGACATCGTGGCGCACCATCCCTCCACAGCTCGGTTCCTCTCCAAGAAGCTCGCCCAGCGCTTCGTCGCCGACAATCCGCCGGCTTCCCTGATCGACAAGATGGCCAAGACCTTCACCAAGAGCGACGGCGACACTTTCAGCGCGGCGCCGCCGACGGGCTGAACGTCGTTGTGCCCTTTGGCGAGAAGCGCTACTACGAGCTCCGGCCGACGATCGCCGTGCCCAAGCCCGGCGCCTCGGCCGAGGATTCGGCCATCGACCTGGACGGCTTCTTCGGCTTGAACCCGTCGCTCGCTCCTCTGAAGCCGGTTTACGACCAGAAAGGCCTGGCGATCGTACACGCCGTGGGATCCCCCGACCCGACCCGCTCCCACTTCGACGCGCAAGACTACATGGAATCGGGAACACCGGGCCTGAAGACCACGCGCGGCGGCTGGATGAATCGGGCCCTGCCGCCCGAGGCTCAGGGCAAGGCCTCTCCGGTGCGCGCCGTGGCGCTCGGCTCGGGATTGCCCCGCACTCTACGAGGAGCCAATCCTGCCTTGGCCGTGAACGACCTACCCGGCTTTCAGATCCGCGACCCTAATGTCTCGAGTCTGTTCGAGACCATGTACACGTCGACCAGCGACGCGGTGCTGCAAGGCGGCGGTAAGGAGACGTTCGAGGCCGTGAAGCTCTTGCAGTCGACCCAGAAGCAGGCTTACCGGCCGGGCGGTGGCGCGAAATACCCGCCGGGACGCTTCGGCCAGAGCCTGGAGCAAATCGCCCGGCTGATCAAGGCCGACGTCGGGGTGGAGGTCGCCTTCGCCGATATCGGCGGCTGGGATCATCACGTGAACGAAGTCGGGCAGCGGGCCTCGCAGGGCCAGTTGCCGAATCTGCTGCGCGAGTTCGGCCGGTCGCTGGCCGCCTTCTGGCAGGATATGGGAGAGCGCATGGCCGACATCACGCTCGTCACCATGTCCGAGTTCGGCCGCACGGCTCGCGAGAACGGCAACCGGGGCACGGACCACGGCCACGCCAATGTGATGTTCGTCATGGGCGGCGCTGTGCGCGGTGGAAAGCTCTACGGCGAGTGGCCGGGCCTCGAACCGGAACAGCTCTACCAGGGCCGCGACCTGAGCCTCACCACCGACTTCCGCGACGTGCTCGGCGAGCTGGTCTACCAGCATCTCGGAAACCGCAATCTGAAAGCCGTCTTTCCCGGCTACGCCGGCGATCCCAATAAGTTCCGCGGCCTGATCCAGGCCTAGTCTGGGCTTAGCCTGGGCTTAACCTGTCAAGTGGGTCACAGGTTCCGTTTTGGAGCCAGCCGCAACCTGGCTGGCGCGGCATCGCGGCTGATCGGAGCCCTGCGGAAGCGGAACATCTGAGTGCTGTATACTACCCGCATGGAAGACAAATCAGCACGGCCGGGAGCCTTTGGGCAGGCGGCGCGGGAAGTAGAAGCCGAGGTCAAGCGCGTGCTGGAATTTATCGAGGCGCGCGTCGTCCCCAAGTCGCGGCGGGACGGAGAGAGGGTGCTGCGCCGCCTCTCGGAAGAACTGAATCGCTGGGCGGATCATCTGCACGATCCGCCTGAGGGGAAAGGCCGAAAGTGACGCCGCGCCGGCCGGGCGTGGCGCTGGCCGTCGTCTGTCTCGCCCTGACGGCGCTCGCCGGCTGCGGCCGAAAGGCGCCGCGAGTCTCCACGGCGCCGGCGCCCGCACCGCAGGCCGCCGTCGGGGCAGCCGAAGAAGGCATGGCCAGTTGGTACGGTCATCCCTATCACGGCCGCCGGACCACCAGTGGCGAAGTCTACGACATGGAGCAGATGACGGCGGCGCACCGCACGCTGCCCTTCGGCGCCCGCGTGCAGGTCGAGAACCTGGCCAACGGCCGGGAGGTCGAGGTGCGGATCAACGACCGCGGGCCGTTCGTCCAAGACCGGGTGATCGACCTCTCGCGAGCCGCCGCGCGCCAGATTGAGATGCTCGGGCCGGGCACGGCGCGGGTTCGCCTGCGCGTGGTGAGCCTGCCCCAGACGCCGGCCGGTGGTTTCTTCGCCGTGCAGGTCGGGTCGTTCCGCAACCGCGCCAACGCCGAGCGGCTGCGGGAGCGGCTGGAGCGCGAGCACGGGGCGGCTTTGATCCAGAAATACGACGCCCCGCAAGGGCCCTTCTATCGGGTGCTGGTGGGCCGCGAAAGCGATATGCCGGGCGCCGAGTCCCTGGCCGCCAGGTTGCGCCACCAGGATTTCACGCCCTTCGTCGTGCGGGTTGACGAAATTCCTGCCGGAGATGGGCTATAATACCGGCGTTGGTGCAACTTCCTCTTTTCGAGGACGCGCACTCCACTTTCGGCCTGGTCGGGGACTCGCCGGAAATCCAACGCGTTCTGCGAATCATTCACAAGCTGGAGCATAACCGCAGCCCGGCGCTGCTACTCGGCGAGAGCGGCACGGGCAAGGAGCTGGCGGCTCGCGCTCTGCACGAGGTCTCGGCCGTGCGAGGACCGTTCGTGGCGGTCAACGCCGCCGCTCTGCCTGCCACCTTGATGGAGAGCGAGCTGTTCGGCCACACCCGGGGCAGCTTCACCGGAGCCACGGCGGCCAAGCGCGGCCTGATCGAGCAGGCCCACGGCGGCACGCTGTTCCTCGACGAGATCGGAGAGTTCCCGCTGGAGCTGCAGGCCAAGCTGTTGCGGGCGCTCGAAGAGAAGGAGATCCGGCCGGTGGGGGCAGACCGCGCGGTCCGTGTTGAGGTGCGCTGGATCGCCGCCACCAACCGCGACTTGGCCCAGGAGGTCGTATCCGGCCGCTTCCGCACGGACCTGTTCTACCGCCTCAATGTGGTGGCCGTGCGCCTGCCGCCGCTGCGGGAGCGCCGGGACGACATTCCGTTGCTGGTAAGCCACTTCCTCCGGCGCTACGCTCCACCCACCATGACCCTCACCACTGGGGCGCTTCGCTGCCTGAGGCACTACGACTGGCCGGGGAACGTCCGGGAGCTGGGAAACTCGATCCAGCGCATGGTCGCGTTCTGCTCGGGCGAGGAGATCCACGTTGGCGACCTTCCCACCCAGGTCCGAAACGCCGCTGAGGGCGAAGCCCGGACCGAGCCGCGTCTGGTCGCGCCGCCAGCCCGGGCGGCGTCCCTCGCCGAGGTCGAGCGGCTGGCCATCGAGCACGCCATGAAAGTGGCCCGCGGCGACCGACGCAAAGCCGCCCGCCTCTTAGGTATTGGCAAGACTACATTGTATCGGAGATTGAAGGAATATGAAAAAGAAAGCAAAGGCCGCGCGGCCGCCGGCTAAGCGACCCCGGGCCCGGCTCCCCGTTCCGGTGGAGCTCATCGAGAGACATATTTTCTGGATTCGAAGCCACAGGGTCATGTTGGACAGCGATCTGGCCCAGCTCTACGGCGTGACCACATTCAACCTGAACAAGGCGGTGAAGCGGAACCTCGATCGCTTCCCTGCGGATTTCCTGTTTCAGTTGACGGATGCCGAAGCGCACGACTTGAGATTCCAAATTGGAATATCAAGAGCGGAAGGGTGGGGCGGCCGGAGGTACCTTCCTTTCGCCTTCACCGAGCAGGGTGTGGCCATGCTCTCCAGTGTCTTGCGGAGCGGGCCGGCGGTCCGGGTGAATGTGGCTATCATGAGGGCGTTCGTCAAGCTTCGGGGAAGGATGGTCAGTCACAGGGATCTCACCCAGAAGGTCGACGCGCTCGAGAAAAGGTATGACGCGCAGTTCAAGAAGGTGTTCGACGCCATCCGAGAGCTGATGGATCCTCCCGCCCAGGAGCCGCGCCGTATCGGCTTCGCTCCCGGCGGCTGCAAGCAAGTGGAAACATCTCAGCCGCGACCTGTTTAAAGTGCAGACCCGCGCTTGAGATTCCAGATTGGAATCTCAAGCGGGGGCCGGCCGCCTTGCCTTGCCATTCGCGCTTGTGTAACGTGTGAAGGTGGTTCCGACCGACGCCGCTGCGGCCCGCGCTGAATTTCATTTGCTCCGCGAGAAACACGAGCTGACGCCGGCCGCCTCGGCGCGGCTGGCGGAAGGAGCAGTGCGCGCGTGCCTGGCCGGGACGGCAGAGCTGGACGAGGCGGTCCGGCTGCTTGGCGAGTTGGCGACGCTCCAGGATCCGGAGCTGGCGCGTCCGGGCGTGGAGGGAATCTTCCGCCACGCGGTCGAGAGCATGGCCGACGCCTTCGAGCCGCGGTTTTGCGATCTCTACATTGAGTTTTTTGCCCGGGTGCTCGAGTATTGCCGCGCCCTGCCGTCCGCCGCCTGGCTGGATCGGCGCCTGTGTCATTTTGGCCTCCTGACCGGGCAGGACCTGATCCGGCGGGCGCTTCTGCTCCGGCGCCCGAAGGCCATGCGGGCTCGAGGAGCCGTGAAAAAGATTCTGGTGCTTTCGCGGGTCACGCTCGGCGCCGACGTGGCGATCACCAGCGTGGTTTTGCAGAAAATGATGCGGACCTTTCCCGAGGCCCGTTTGGTGCTGCTCGCGAGCGAGAAGACAGGGCGGCTGTTCGCGGGAGAGGGCCGGGTTATGACGTGTCCGGCGGGCTACCCGCGCGGCGGGGGACTGCTCGAGCGCCTGGGGGCCTGGCCGGAGGTTGTGGATCGAGTGCACGAGGAGTTGCAGGGGCTCCAGCCGGGCGACTACCTTATCGTCGATCCCGACTCGCGGCTCACGCAGCTCGGCATGCTACCGGTGGTGGCCGATGAATCAGCCTATCACTTTTTCGAGAGCCGCTCTTTTTCGAGGCCGGGCATCGAGAGCCTCACCGAACTCACGGCCGCCTGGCTGGATGATGTATTTGGTCCGGACGCGAAGCCGCTCGGTCCCTGGGTCAGCCTGCCGGAGGAGGCGACAGAATTCGCGAGGGCGGTTCGAGCGCTGCAGCCGGAGGCGCGCTGGGCCGGCATGAACCTCGGCGTGGGCGAGAATCCCGCGAAGCGAATTCCGGATCCGTTCGAGCAGAACCTGTTGGGCGAAATGCTTCGCGCCGGGTGGCTTATTTTCTTGGATAAGGGAGAGGGCGAAGAAGAGCTGGCGCGCACCCAGCGGCTGCTGGCGGGGCTGCACGAAGCGGGCTGGCCCGTGGCGGAGATCGAGGAGGGGGGCGTGCTGCCGGAGCCGGGCGCGCGCGTCGTGGCGTGGCGGGGGAGCTTGACCGGGTTCGGCGCCCTGATCGGGGAGAGCGACCTCTACATCGGCTACGACTCGGCCTGCCAGCACATCGCCGCCGCGCTTGGCGTCAAGACCGTAGACATCTTCGCCGGCTTTCGCTGGCCGCGGATGGCACAGCGCTGGAGACCATCCGGGCCGGCGGAGGTTCGCGTGATTCTGGCCGATCCCCTCCACCCGCCCAATCCCGAGAAGATCCTAAGGGCGGTGCTGGAGGCGGTGAGGTGAAGATCGCGCTCGACGCTACTTATAGCCTGGGGCCGGCGCTTTCGGGGGTGGGAGTTTATTGCGCCCGCCTGATCAAGGAACTCACGGCGGCGGCGCCGGAGTCGCAGTTCTTACTGTGCTATCGTCCGAACCGCTTCTTCCGCGCCTTACTCGATTGGCGGCCGGCCCCCAATGTCGCGCTTCGCCTGATGCAGGAGCCGGTCAACGTTTTCCTGGCCCGGCGAGTCGAGCTGTTTCACGGGCTGAACCAGCGCCTGCCGCACTACCGCTTCCGGCTGGCTGTTACGACGTTCCATGACCTGTTTGTGATGAGCGGACAGTATTCGACAACCGAGTTTCGCCGGCGGTTCACCGAGCTGGCGCGTAGTGCGGCGGCCCGCTCCGATCTGATCCTCTGCGTCTCACACTACACGGCAGGCCAGGTCCAGTCTTTGCTCGGCGTGGAGCCATCGCGCCTTCGTGTGGTTCACCACGGCGTAGACCCGATTGCTGAATTCCCGGCCGGTGACCTCGCCGACTTCCGGCGTCGCTACCGCATCGAGCGGCCGTTTCTACTGCACGTGGGGGCCGTCCAGACGCGAAAGAATATTATTCGGCTGGTGGAAGCGTTCGAAAGCCTGGGCCTAGAGGGCGCCCCAGAGCGCGCCCCAGAGGGTGGCCGGGGCGTTGCGGGGCTGGAGCTGGTGCTCGCCGGGTCGGACGGCTATGGCGCGGCGGAGATTCATGCACGCATCGCGGCCTCGCCGGCCCGCGAACGGATCCGCGCCCTGGGGTACGTCGCCCGCCCAGTGGTGGAGCGGCTCTATCGCACGGCCGCAGTGCTGGTATTCCCCTCGCTCGAGGAGGGCTTCGGCATGCCGGTGCTGGAGGCGATGTCGGCCGGTTTGCCGGTCGTGACCTCGAACCGTTCGGCGCTGGCGGAGGTGGCGGACGACGCCGCCCTACTGGTGGATCCGGCCGATAGCGGAGCAATCGCTGCCGGGCTGCGCTGTGCGCTACAGGAAACGGCCTGGCGGCAGGAGCTGATAGACAAAGGGCTCAAGCGGGCCGCGCAGTTCCGGTGGCCCCGGGCGGCCGCCGAAACGCTCCAGGTCTACCGGAGCCTGGTGTAAGCGACCATGCGCGCTGCTCTTCTGTTGCTGGCTCTGACCATCGGCTTCTACTCGAAGCTCACCCTGAGCCGGCAGTATACGTTCCTCGACTGGCCGGACCTTGCCTATCAAGTCCTGCCCTGGTATCAGTTTCAGGCGCGGGCCTGGCACAGCGGAAGATTTCCGCTCTGGGATCCCTACCAGTGGTGCGGTCAGTCGCTGGTGGGCCAACTGCAGCCCGGCGCCACGTTCCCTCTGAACTGGCCGCTGTTCTGGGCGCCACTCCGGGCGGGCCGCCTCAGCCTGGACCTGTTTCACTGGCATTTCGTGCTGATGCACTGGCTGGCGGCCCTCTTTATGTATTCATACTGTCGAGAGCTGCAAAGGAGCCGGTTCGCTTCGGTTCTCGCGGCCGCCGGATTCTGCCTCGGCGGCTACCTCACCACCACGACCTGGCCGCAGATGATGAACGGAGCGCTCTGGGCGCCGCTAATTTTTCTCTTCTACCACCGGGCCGGCCGCACCACGGGCCTCGCTGCCGCGGCCAATGCCGCAGCCTGTGGTGCGACGATGGGATTCGCGCTGCTCGCCGGTCACCATCAGGCCCCGATGTTCATCCTCCTGGCCCTCGGGGCAGTGTTTCTGTGGGACTTCTTCACGTCAGGCGACCGCCGCCGCCGTGCTTGGCAGATAGTTCTGGTGGTCGCCTTCGCGGCGCTGGTAGGCGCCTTCGCGCTGCTGCCCGCTTGGGAGTATGGCTCGCGCGCCTACCGCTGGGTCAACTTGCCCTCGCCCTTGCGGATGAATCAAAGGGCGCCTTACAACGCGCAAATTTCGGGGCTGATCCCCCTGTCTCTGCTCGGCGTTGTGACGCCGGTCGAAAAGGTGACCTCGAATCCGTTTGTCGGGGTGGTCGGCGTGACGCTGTCGCTGCTCGGCTTGGCGGCCTGCTGGAAGGAGCGGGCCGTTCGGTTGCATGCCTGCCTGGCGTTGGGCGGGCTGGCCTATGCGCTGGGATCCTACTCGGTCTTCCAGGGCTTGCTGTACGCCGTGGTTCCGTTTCTGGATAAGGCGCGCAGTCCCGGACATGCCGTGCTGCTGTTCCAGTTTGGTCTGCTGGTCGTGGCGGCTCATGGGGCCGACGCACTCTGCGCAGCGAGTCCCTGGCGCGTGCGACTGGTGAAAGGATTGCTCGGGGGCGCCGCCCTGCTCGGCGGGTCCACGTTGCTGCTGTGGTCGGCCGGGGTCCCGCCCGCGGGCCACGCGGAGTCGCTGATGTTCACTTCGCTTGCGGCGTTGCTCCTGGCGGCCCTGATGGGCGCCGCCTCCCGGCGTCCATTCACTCCAAAGTGGGCGCAGGCGGGGCTGTTGCTGCTCTTGCTCGCGGAAACCAGCGCGGCGAGCGCGTATGCGATTCGACCTCGCACCAACCCGCAGACTCCCAACTGCCTGGACCAGCTCCAGCAGCACCGCAGCGTAATCGAATTCCTCCGCTCCCAGCCACGCCCGTTCCGCTTCTACGCCGACGACGCGGAGATCCCTTACAACGTCGGCGACTGGGAAGGCCTCGATGACACGGCGGGATATCTGGCGTCGGTCAGCGCCGACCTCTACGATTTCGTCGGCCTCGACTGGACCCGAACCGTGCTGATGCTGAACCAGGTCTACGTGGCATCCAGGCAAAAGACACGCCCGGAGCAGGTGGAGGTATTTTCGGAGCCCGGCGGCCTGAAGGTATTCCGAAATCCCGACGCATTTCCACGAGCCTGGCTGGTTCGCCGCGTGCGGGCCGTGCCGGACCACGTTGCAGCAGTGCAGTTATTCGGATCCTCCGACTTTGATCCGAAGCGCGAGACGTTCCTGGTGGGGCCGCAGTCGAAGGCGCCGTTTTGGGAGCCGTGCGAGGGCGAGGCGGCAGCCCGGTACGTGGCAAACGAAATCCACCGCGTGGACGTGACCATCCGCACCGCCTGCCCCGGAATGCTCGTCGTGAGCGACCCCTTATTTCCGGGCTGGCAGGCGAGCGTCGATGGGAATCCGGCGGCCCTCTATGCCGCTTATGGCGCGCTGCGGGGCGTAGTGGTTCCGGCCGGCGAGCACGTGGTGGAGATGCACTATCGCCCGCGCTCGGTCTACCTGGGTGGAGCGCTCAGCGCAATCGGTCTCGCGGGCTGCCTGCTGCTGGCGGCGATTGCAAAGAGAGAATCTCGTAAATCGGGCGGCCGCTACGGTCCTTGATGGTTTCCACAATCCGGCCTTGATAGCCAAGCTCGCCGGCCCGGCGGAAAAATGCTTCGGCGATCTGCGGGAAAGCGCCCGGCTCGCCGGCGGCATACTTCACATAGAGCGCGCGGGGGTTGCGGATGTCCCCTTCCAGGTACGTGGCGTCGTAGGAGGGTCCCATAGGCTGTGCGGCCTCGAGCAGAGGCAAACGGTCGCGGCTCAACACTCGCAATTGGGTGATCATGCCCCAGTCGAGCAGCAGAATCTTTTCCGCCGGGCGCTTTTGGAGCGCTTGTTCCAGGGGATAGATGGCTTCGGACCATCCGACGCCGCCCCCGTAACCGAGGATGCGAAAGTAATAATGCGCGACCGAGCGAAGATTCCCGGCCAGCAGAACCAGCATCAGCAGCCAGAGTGCAGCGCCGGCGAGCCAGCGGCCGCGCGGGCCGAGCCACGGGCGCATTCCCTCCTTGGCTCCCACCAGGCCGGCAGCCACAAAGATCTGCGGAAACGGCAGCAGGAGCGCCAGATGGTGGATGGCGCCGGCGCTCCGCACCGGCAGCATCTGGAGGAAAGCGAACGCGCAGAACAACAGCGCGAACAGCATCCCCCGGCCCCAGGGAGTAAACGGCAGCGCGGGAAGCAACAGCAGCGCCAGGACCGCCGCGGGCGCCATTAGCGTCTCGGCCAAAGGCTCACGAGGGGCCACGGCATAAACGGCGCGAGCGAGGGCGCCGGGCGGATCGAGGGGCGGGCCGTGGGGGTCCCGGCTGATCCATCCTTCGAGCACTATGCCCTGGAGCGTGTATTCTACACCGCGGAGTTTCTCGGCATATTTTTCGGGGGATTCCCTCTCGTGGTGAAAGGTCTCCCCGGGCCACTTCCAGTTGTAGTAGAGGAACGGCGACGCTCCGAGCAGCAAGCCGGCCGCGGCCGCGGCCAACGGCCTCGGCCGCAAGCTGCCCCACAGTTGCCTTGGGAAGACGATGGCGGTGGAAATGCCGAGCGCCGCCAGCAGCCAGAGGAACGTCGCCTTATCGAAGATCCCGACACCGAAGAGGAAGAACCCGAGAGCCAGATGAAGCAGACGGCGCTCTTGCCACCATCGCACGACGCCGCAGCAGCCGGCCAAAAGACACAGGTGCTGAATGGCCACGGGCCCCCAATCGAGGCGTATGGTGAAGAGGTAGATCGGATCGGTCGCAGCCAGCGCCGTCGCCCACAGCGCCGCCCCGGCGCCGAACGCGCGGCGCAGAAGCGAGTAGAGAAAATACAACCCTACAGCGCCAACCAGCAGGGCGGGCAGCCGCACCACAGCAGCCGAGCCGGGCCAGATTTTCAAGAGCGGAAGGTACAGCCAGCCTTTTAGCGCGCCGAGGTAGCTGATGATCATCAAGGCGACGGGCCGGCCGTGGAAATGCATCGTATATGCAATGGGCGTATCGTTGCGGGGATAGCTCGCCAGTACGAACAGGGTTTCGTCGTATTCGAGACCGGGCCAGGCGATCCACAGCGACCCCAGGCCCACGAAGGCCGCGGCGATCCCGATGGCCAGGATTTTGGCCCCGCCGGAGGTTCTCATTTTTCGCGTCTATTTTTTCGGCGCAGGGCCGAGAAGCCGCTCCACTTCCTGGAACAGTTCGCGGCCTTCGAAGATTCCGAGCGTCAGCGGGCCGTATCCGAAGTCGCTTCGGATGATGCCGTCTTTATCGATGAGGAAAATGTGAGGGATATCGAAGCTGGGGTTTTTCAGTGTAGCCATCATGTAAGAGCCGGCCGCCTGGCCGCAGTCGAACAGAATCGGATAGCTCAAGCCGTGCTCGCGGGCGAAGGCGTTGACGGTGCTTGTGTTGTCGGGGGGGTTTACGATCGTGAGCACTTGCACTTGCCCGGCGTATTTCTTGACCACCTGCTCCAGAATCTCGGCGAACTTCTTGCAGTGGGGGCAAGAGGTCAGCATGATCTCGAGCACCACGACCTTGCCGCGATAGTCAGCCAGGTCGTACTGCTTGATGCTCGCGTCGGGCAGGGAAAAACCCGGCGCGCGGCGGTTCGAAAGCCCGCCGGCCCACAACGGAGCCAGAAGGATGGTCATTCCGAGGAGAAATTGGCGCATGGAGGCATTGTACAATCAAAGCGCATGCCTCAGAGACTCCGCACCGTTTGCTCTCACGACTGCCCGGACGCCTGCTCGATCCTGGTGGACGTGGAAGGCGGCCGGGCGGTGCAGATTCGCGGCAATCCCGACCATCCGGTGACGCGCGGCTTTCTGTGCGGGAAGGTGGCGCGCTATCTCGAACGGGTTTATTCGCCCGAGCGCCTGCTCCACCCCATGCGGCGCGTCGGCGCGAAGGGCGAGGGCCGCTTCGAGCGCATCGGTTGGGACGAGGCGCTCGATGCCATCGCGGAGCGGCTCGCCGCCATCGCCTCCGAATTCGGCCCGGAGTCCATCCTGCCCTATAGCTACGGGGGCACAATGGGCTACTTGAACGGCGCGGGCATGGATCGCCGGTTTTTCCATCGTCTTGGGGCATCGCTGCTGGCTCGATCGATCTGCTCGGACGCCGGCGCGGCCGGTCTCACGGCGACCCAGGGCGTGCGCGTGGGCACGGAGCCGGAGCAGTTCCGGCATTCCAAACTGATTCTCGCCTGGGGCGCCAACATCCTGGGAACCAACGTCCACCTGTGGCCGTTCATCGTGGAGGCCCGGCGGAACGGCGCCCGGTTCTACGTGATTGACCCGCACCGCAATCGCACGGGCCGGCAGGCCGACTGGCACCTCTCCATCTACCCCGGCAGCGATACGGCTCTGGCACTGGGGATGATGCACGTGATCATCGGGGAAGGCCTGCAAGACGCGGACTATGTGTCGCGCCACACCTTGGGATTTGACGACCTGCGCGAACGGGTGAAGGAATATCCTCCGGAGCGGGTGGCGTCGCTCACCGGCTTGGCGGCCGCCGACATCGTCCGGCTGGCGCGGGAATACGCGACCGTGCGGCCGGCCGCGATCCGGCTCAATTACGGCTTGCAGCGCAGCGAGCGTGGCGGCATGGCGGTGCGGACCATTGCCATGTTACCGGCGATCACCGGCTCGTGGCGCGAGGTGGGCGGCGGGCTGCAGCTTTCCACCAGCCACGCCTTCCGCCTACGCCGCGACCGGCTCGAGATGCCCGAGCTTTGCCAGCGCTCGCCCCTGGGCCGCACGCCGCGCACGATCAACATGGTCGAGCTCGGCAAGGCGCTGCTGGAACTCGATGCACCGCCGGTAAAGGCCCTGTTCGTCTACAATTCGAACCCCGCCGCCGTCGCGCCTGACCAGAACGGCGTGCTGCGCGGCCTGCGCCGCGAAGATCTTTTCACCGTCGTCAGCGAGCAGTTCCAGACCGACACTGCCGACTACGCCGACATTTTGCTCCCCGCCACGACCTTCCTCGAGCACACGGATCTCTACTTCGCCTACGGGCACTACTACCTGCAGCTCGCGCGGCCGGCGATCGCTCCCCTTGGCGAGGCGCTGCCGAACGTGGAGATGTTCCGGCGCCTGGCCCACCGCATGGGCTTCGCCGAGCCTTGCTTCAACGACACCGAAGACGACATGCTCCGCGCCCTACTCGACTCTGACCACCCCTGGGTACGGGGCATGACGCTCGAAAGGCTCGATCGGGAGCACTCGGTGCGGCTAACCGTGTCGGAGCCCGGGCAGCCGTTCTTGCCTTTCGCGGAAGGTGGATTCGAAACGCCCTCCGGCAAATGCGAATTGCGCACCGATTCGCTGGCTGCCAAGGGCGTCGACCCGCTGCCTGCTTATAGTCCTCCCACGGAGTCGCGCTTCGGGGACGCAGGATTGCGGCGGAAGTATCCGCTGGAGCTGATCTCGCCCAAATCGGCCGAGCTGGTCAATTCCACCTTCAGCAACGTGGCCTGCGGGGCCGAGGCCGGGTCGCGCATCGAGATCCACCCCGAAGACGCCGCCGGGCGCGGCATCGCCGAGGGCGACGTGGTGCGGGTGTTCAATGACCGCGGCAGTTGCCGGCTGGTCGCCACGGTGGGGCCGACCGTCGTCTCCGGCGTGGTCTCGGCCGAAGCCGTGCGCTGGAACAAGCGCTCCCCGGACGGCCATAACGTCAATGCGCTGACATCCCAGCGCTTGACCGACTTGGGCGGTGGAGCGACTTTTTATAGCACGCTGGTCGAGGTAGAGCGGGCTGGCGATTAGTTGGCCGGGTTGGCCGCCACTTCCATGCGGCTCAGGGTGCGGGCGTAGCCGGCCAGGCCGTTGTAGAGCGCTTCGGCTACTTTCTGGCGGTAAACAGGGTTCTTCAGGAGTTTCTCGTCGCGCGCGTTGCTCAAGAAACTGATTTCGGCCAGCACGGACGGCATACGGGCGCCGATCAGCACGAAAAAGGGCGCTCTGCGAACGCCCCGGTTACGCATCGCGACGTTGTCCCGCCCAAAGGCCCCGTAGAGCGAGCGCTGCACTTGATGGGCGAACTCCCGCGACTCGGAAATCTTCTCATTCAATACGATCTTGGAAACCAAGTCTTGCAGGTCGTGGATCGATTTCTGGGAGGCGGCGTTTTCCCGAGCAGCGACCTCTAACGCCTCGCGGCTGGACGGGTTCCGATCCAGATAATAGGTCTCGATGCCCCGCACCGCCCTCTGCGACGAAGAGTTGGCGTGGATGGAGATGAACAGATCGGCCTGCTTCTCGTTGGCCAGCGCGGTGCGCTCATCGAGCGGGATAAAGGTGTCGTCGCTGCGGGTGTAGATCACTTCGCTGCCGAAACGCGCGCTGATCAGCTCGCCCAAGCGCCTGGCCACGTCGAGCGTAAGGTCTTTTTCCGTAAGGCCGGTGGGGCCGATGGTGCCGGTGTCGTGGCCGCCGTGGCCCGCGTCGATCACGACCCGGCTGATCTTCAAGCCGAGAGCGCGGATCAAGTCCCGCTCGCCCAGACTGGTGGGCTGCGCGGCCTTAGGCGCGGCTGCCTTGGCGACCACCCTCGGCGAGGCCCTCTCGGGCGTTTTTGTGGCCCGCTCGGTTGAGCTCTCGGGCTCGGCAGCCTTGGACGAACCAGTCTTCGGCTGCGTGGTCCTGGACGGAGTTGCTTTGGACGGGGTCGCCGTGGCGACAGCCGTCTTCACCGGCTCGTCCGGGCTCTCGGTCCCCGTAGGTTCGAGCGCAGTGCTCCTGGACGAAGTTGCTTGGGGCGGGATCACCTTCGCGACGGTGGTCTTCATCAGTTCGCCGGCGCCGTCGGGCTCAATGACCTTGAACGGAGCAGTATTGGTGAGCGGGGTCTTGGCCACAGCCGTCTTCACGGATTGGGTTGGTTTTTCCGTTTCGTCGGATTTGGGCGGAGCGCTCTTAGTGACAGCCTGCGGGGACGAGGTCGTCTTCGCTACAGCCGTCTTCGGTGGTTCGGCTGGACTCTCCGTTTCGCTGAATTTGGGCGGAGCGCTCTTAGTGACAGCCGGCAGGGACGAGGTCGTCTTCGCCACAGCCGTCTTCAGGGGTTCGGCTGGCTTTTCCGTTTCGTTGGATTTAGGAGAAGCGCTCTTAGTGACAGCGGGCGGGGACGAGGTCGTCTTCACTACAGCCGTCTTGACGGGTTCGGCTGGGTCCGTTTCGTTGGACTTAGGCGGAGCGCCCTTAGTGACGGCCGTCGGGGACGGGGTGACTTTCCCCACATTGGTCTTGGCCTGGCCGCCCTGCGCAGGGCCGCTCGGCTGCGACACACTCGGCCCTGGAGCGGAAGTCGCCGGCTCTTTGGCCGTCGCGAGCAACGGAGCAACGCTGGTCCCACGCTGCCGGATCTCGACCACCACCCGTGGCGGGTTGCTCAGCGCCGAAATCGTGTACTCGGCGTCCCGATTCAAGTCGACCACCACCCGCGTCACTCCAACCTGAGTGTTACCCATGCGGATCTGCTTTACCAGCTCATCGCCCACAGGAATCGTCTTGCCTTTGAGTGCCGGACCCAAGCGGGTCTGCGGCAAGTCGAAGTAGATGCGATCCGGATTGGTTAGCCGGTCCGCCTTGATCTTGACGTCACTCTCCAGATTGACCACCACCCGCGTCGATCCCGGCGAAGACCAAAAGCGAAGGTCGGTAACCTGCGGCAGACCGTTCGAAGACGGTACGTTCTGCGATTCGGCGACGGGGAGCACCCGGGGCGGCTCACCGGCGGCGGGCGCGAGCGCCGCAGGCCTGCTCTGTTTGGCAGTGGCGGCCGGCCCGGCGGCAGGTTCTAAGTCCTCGAGGATCTTCCGCGCCCGCTTCGAGAACGGACTGTAGGGATACTCTTTGATGAGCAACTGGTAGGCGTCGATCTCCTTTTTGCGATAGGGATCCGGCCCGAAGCGCCGGCTCATCTGCTCATAGATTTCGCCCATGGCGAACAGGCTGTCGTCAGCCTTTGAGCTGTGCGCGGAACTCAGATAGACGCGTTGGAAGGTGTCGACAATTTTCTGATAGGCCGCCGGCCCCCGCTCGCTTTCGGCCAGGGTCTCAAGGTGCTGCCGCTCGGCCACGGCTTGCTCGTAGTATTGGGTCGCCTTCCCGCGTTTAGCGGCCGAGTCGGCCCAAACCGGGACGGCGAGGGTCGCTGCCAGGACCAGAGCCAGAGCAGTTCCCAGCCTCCGGAATGTGGTCCGGCCGGGATTTGCCATTTCGCGCATAAACGCTATTGCGTTTCCGTCGTGTAGCGCGTGGCTCCGGAAGCGTCTGTCACCTGGTAGATGGTCGGCCCATCCAGCTTTCTCGGAGCCGGGGCGGGGGTCAGGGGGAAAGCGGTCTTGTAACGATCCCACAATTGGCTAACACGTCGGACATATCTCCTGGTTTCCCAGTAGGGCGGCACGCCCCCGAACCGATCGACCGCCCCTTCACCGGCGTTATAAGCCGCCAGGGAAAGGACCCATTTCTGCGGATCGCGGTCGTAGAGATCCATGAGGTAGCGGAGATACCGCACGCCGCCCTCAAGGTTCTCCGCCGGGTTGAACACGTGCTCGACCCCGAAGCGCCGGGCCGTGCGCGGCATCAACTGCATCAAACCGAGCGCCCCTTTCGGAGAGATCGCTCGCGGATTGTAATTGCTCTCCGCCTTGATGACCGCGTGCACAAAACCGGGCTGAATTCCATAATGCAGGGCCACCTGATTGACCAACTGGTCGAAGGAGAGATCGCTCGCCATGTAGACGGGCCGCGGCTGGTTCAGCGCCGGCTCGGAACTGGGATCGTGCGGCGCGACGACCGTCTCCTTGATCTCCCGCTCAGGCTGGTTGACCGGGGCAACGGGCTTCGCAGCCACGGCCTTGGAGGAAACCGGCCGGGTGTAACGCGTTAGCGGCACGCGGACCAGTTTTCCGGTGCGGGCGTCCACACCAACGGTATAAACCTTTCGTCCCGAGTCAGAGGCGGCCGTCGTATCGCCGGCCCACACCGGCGCCACGAGCAGGATCCCAAGCCAAATCCACCTGCATATCGCCATGAGTAAACAATATACCAGAAATTGTTTCTTCTGGCAATGCAAGGAGTTGCAGACTTTAATTCATGTTATACTGCGGCCCCGTAAGGATTCGTACTATGAGGCGCTCGTTGGTAGTACTAGCAGCGGTGGCCGGGGTGCTGGCCCTGGTAGCCTACCGGCCCAGCAGAACTGCGCAGAACGTGGCGCCCGCCCCGGAGCCGGTGCGGGCCCTGACTCTCGAGTTCGGCATCAAGGACGGCGCGGCCAGCCGCTGGGATGGCTCGGTGAGCCTCTCGACCGGCAGCATAGTCAAGATACGCGGCCACCACTTCACTGATAAAGAGCAAATAAATCAAGACCATAGCTGGCGGGCGGCGACTACCGAGTGGCCCGTCATGGCGGGCGGCCTGCACCCCAATGAGATGCCAGACCCCTATGCAACCCGGGTGTCCACTGTTGGGGTGACCGTCTATTACCAGGCGCCGGACGATGCCGTGATGCGGGTGAAAACCACGCCTGGCGAGTTTGAATTCCAGCTCAAAGATGTACCGGAGTCGGCTCCGCTGCAATTGCTGGCCTCGAGAGTTCAGGTCTTTCGCGTTCCGGCACCGGACCAGATCACGGGCGCGGATTACGAAGATGACTATCCATCAGTGACGGTCGATAAGGCGGGAACGCCGTGGGTCGCCTGGGTCGGCTATCGGAACGAAGGCGACGAGGTCTTCTTGAAGCGGGCCGGCGGAGACCCGATGAAGGTGACGGAGCGAGCCGGCGACCTGTTCTCGAGTGCCGTGGGCGTGGACGGCCGCGGGCGGGTCTGGGTGATCTGGTCGGAGCGACAGGATGCCGACTGGCGCTTGATGGCCCGCAGCTACGACGGCAAGACCTGGAGCCGTATCGAGCCGTTAACCGCGGGCCGCGGCAATAACCTGTTTCATCGCCTGACGGCCGATCCGCGCGGCAACCTGCATCTGGTCTGGCAGTCGTTTCGTGGGGGACATTCCGGCATTTACTTGAAGTCGCTGGCCGGCGACCGGTGGTCGGGCGAGATTGAGATGAGCGACCCGAAGCGGGATCCGCGAGCCAATGACTGGAGTCCGGCGGTCGCCGCCGATCGCGCCGGCAACGTGTGGGTGGCCTGGGACAGCTACGCCGGCGGCAGCTACAACGTGCTGCTGCGGCCGGTGCGAAATGGGAAAGCCGGGGAGGTCATCCGGGTCAGCGACTCGCCCCGCTTCCACGCCCACGCCAGCCTGGCGGTAGACGATCGCGACCGCTTATGGGTGGCTTACGATGAGGCCGAAGAGAACTGGGCCAAGGACACCGGCTTTTTCCTGACCGGCGGCGCCGGCATTTACCAATCGCGCCGCATCCGCTGCGCGGTGTACAGCGGCGGCAAATGGCGCGAGCCGCGGCGCGACGTAAACGACGCCGTGCCGCTGGGCATGCGCCGGTATGTCCAAACGCCGCGCCTGGTGGCCGGAGACAAAGGTCACATGTGGGTGTTTTTCCGGCCGCGGACCTCAGCGATGCTGCCGCAGTCGCTCTGGGCGGCGGGTGGCAAATGGGAGGTAATGGCCACGTATTACTCGGGCGACCGCTGGTCGCCGCCGGTGACCTTGCCGGAAAGCGTAGGGCGCAACGAGGGACCGTTCGATGCGGCAGCCGATGCGAGCGGTCGAGTCTGGGCCGCCTGGGTCACCGACCACCGGCTCTACGGGGGCCCGAATTTCGGCCATGTGCCGCAAAACAACGACATCTTGCTGGCGTCGCTCCCAGCCGGAACCGGCGCTCCCGTCGAACTGGGCTCTCGCAACGCCGAGCCTCCCACTGCTGTTCCGGGCGAGCCCCGCGAAAGGGCCCAGCTCGCTGCGATCCGACAATACACCATCTCGGCAGGGGGCAAGACCTACAAGATCTATCGCGGCGACATGCACCGTCACACCGAAATCTCCCTCGACGGCGCGGGCGACGGCAGCCTGTTCGACGCCTACCGCTACATGCTCGACGCGGCGGGCATGGACTGGTTCGTAGTCACCGATCACCAGTCGGGCAACGATCAGGAATACACGTGGTGGCGGATCGAAAAATCCGAGGACATGTTCCACGTGCCCGGCTTCTTCACCACGCTGTTCGGCTATGAGCGAAGCGTCAGTTATCCCAACGGCCACCGCAACGTGGTTTTCGCGCGGCGAGGCATCCGGACGCTGCCCATCGGGCCGGGCGAGCCCAAGGACCACACCGGGCCGATCCTCTTTCCCTACCTGCGAAAATACGGCGGCATCGCCTCCTCCCACACCTCCCATACAGGCATGGGCACCGACTGGCGCGACAACGATCCGGAGCTGGAGCCGATCGTGGAAATTTTTCAGGGCGCCCGGACCTCGGCCGAGCACGAGGGCGCGCCGCTCTCCCCGAGCGAGAAGCGGACCGATCTGTGGGCCGGGGGCTACCGGCCTCTCGGCTTCGTCTGGAACGCCTGGGCCAAGGGCTACAAGCTGGGCGTGCAGGCCAGCTCCGACCACACCTCGACCCACACGTCCTACGCCTGCATCCTCGCCGAAGACTACACCCGCGAAGGGTTAGTCGACGCCATGCGCCGCCGCCACACTTACGCCGCCACCAGCAACATCGTCCTGGATTTCCGCATGGAGGACGGCTCCGGCGCGCACCTCCAGGGCGACATCTTTCGCTCGCGCGGCGCCCCGCAACTCGCGGTGAAAATCGCCGGCACCGCGTCGCTCGACAAGATCGACATCATCCGCGACAACCAGTACATCCACTCCCGGCCCGGCTCCGGCGAAACGGCGCAATTCGTCTACAAGGACAACAGTGCGACCCCAGGTGAGCACTACTACTATGTTAGGGTGCAGCAGAGGGACCGCAACCTGGCTTGGTCGAGCCCGATCTGGGTCCGGCTGGAGTGACCTCCGGGTGCTCTGTGGTGAAGAGCGCCTATTGCACCATCCTTCTCAGCTTGTCCAGGGCTTCCTTGGCCGGCCCGTAGCCGGGTTCGATCTCCAGAGCCTTGTTCCAGCATTCCCCAGCCCGCTTGTACATGTCCTTGGCGAAATAGACGCGGCCCAGATTGAACCACGGAAAGTGATAGGACTCGTAGCGCGGCGCGCGCGTGGCCTCCTCGAGCCACGGAATGGCATCGTCGTGCTTGCCCTTTTCTATCAGGTAGGCGCCGATGTCGTTATACGGGTTGCCGAAGCCCGGATCGATCGCGATGGCCCTCTTGCACTCGACGATGGCCTGGTCGAGCTTTCCCTGGAAGCGGTAGGTCCAGCCCAGAAACGTGTAGGCCTCGGCGGTCGGGTGCAGCTCGATCGAGCGCTTGTAGAGGCTCACCGCCAGATCGAGCTCTCCCTGCATTTGGAGCTGGTACGCCTTACGCCGCAGCTCCACCGCCATGTCGAAGCGAGCATCGCCCATCGCTCGTGTTGTAGCGCAGACCAGGGCCGGGACGCAAGACCCTCGGCCGATGCATACTGTATCCATGACTCCTCGCGTCCGCAAAGCTGTCTTCCCGGCGGCCGGCCTCGGCACCCGCTTCCTGCCCGTCACCAAGTCGCAGCCCAAGGAGATGCTGCCGCTCGTGGACAAGCCGATCATTCAATACGGCGTGGAAGAGGCTCTCGCCTCGGGCGTGGAGAACATCATCATCGTCACCGGCCGGGGCAAGCAGGCGATCGAGGATCATTTCGACGTCAGCTTCGAGCTGGAGTACCTGCTCGAGTCGCGGGGCAAGACCAAGGAGCTCGATCTGGTGCGGCGCGTGTCGGAGCTGATCCACGTCTCCTACGTCCGCCAGAAGGAAGCGCTCGGCCTGGGACACGCCGTGCTGGTGACCAAGGAGCTGGTCTCCGACGAGCCGTTCGCCGTAGTGCTGGCGGACGACGTGATCCTGAGCGAGCGCCCCTGCCTGCGGCAACTGCTGGACGTTTACGAGCAGAAGGGCTGCTCGGTGCTAGCGGTGATGGAAGTGCCCCCGGAGGAAACCTCTCGCTACGGCGTGATCGCCGCTGAGCCGGCCGGTGACCGGCTCTACCGCGTGAAGGACATGGTCGAGAAGCCTGCGGCCGGCAAGGCGCCGTCGAATCTCGCGATCATCGGCCGCTATGTCCTGACCCCGGAAATCTTCGCCGCCCTGGCCGCCACCAAGCCCGGCAGCATCGGCGAGATCCAGCTCACCGACGGCATCCGCCAATTGCTGAGCCAGCAGCCGGTCTACGCCTGCCGTTTCGAAGGCGAGCGGTATGACGCCGGCGACCGTCTCGGCTTCCTGAAGGCCACCGTAGAGCTGGCCCTGCAGAGGGATGACGTGGGCCCGGATTTCCGGCGGTATCTCAGTTCGCTGAAGCTATGACCGGCCGCTTGACTATACGCGGGCGCGCCACTGATACGGGAACCAGGCCGGGACGGGGCGGGCAAGGTCCTGGCCAAATTCAGCGGCGTCAGCAATGGAATTCGAGCAGGTGGTCCGGAGCCACGTCAGCCGCGTCGCCGACCTGAGTTTCCAGGCCCTCGAACCTGCTATAATCAACGGTCGAGTTGTTGTCTGACTCCATGGCAGAGGGAGTGGTATGCCCGTTTACGAGTATGAGTGCTTCAAGTGCGGCACTCATTTCGATGAGATCCAAAAGTTTTCTGATGCGCCGGTCAAGAAACACGACGGCTGCGGGGGACGTGTGAAGCGTGTCCTCTCGGCCCCGGCGTTTCAGTTCAAAGGCTCGGGTTGGTACGTCACGGACTATGCCCGAAAAGGCTACTCAGACGACGCTAAGAAGGACGGCCCGCCCGAGTCGAAGACGGAAAGCAAGTCTGAGTCGAAGACAGAAAGCAAGTCCGAGTCGAAGACAGAAAGCAAGTCCGAGTCGAAGACGGAAAGCAAGTCTGAGTCGAAGACGGAAAGCAAGAACGGGGGCGAAAAGACGGCCTCCGCCAAGAGCGAATCGAAGCCGGCCGAAAAGGCCAAGAAATCCTAGAGTTTCAGCGGTTCCTATGGATTCGATACGGGTTCACCTTCCCGATGGCAGCGAGAAGTCTTTCCCCAAAGGGGTAACGCCTTTGGAGATCGCGCAGTCGCTCGGCCCGCGGCTGGCCCAAGCCGCCGTGGTGGCCAAGGCCAACGGCCGCCTGATCGATCTGAAGTGCCCGCTGGCCGAAGACACCCCGCTGCGGATTCTGACCAGCAAGGACCCCGAGACTCTGGAGGTCTACCGCCATTCGAGCGCCCACCTGCTGGCGGCCGCCGTGCTCGAGCTGTATCCGGAGACCAAGCTGGGGATCGGCCCGCCGACCGAAGAGGGCTTCTTTTACGACTTCCGGCGCGACACTCCGTTTACCCCGGACGACCTGGCCAAGATCGAGACCCGCATGCGGGAACTGGTCCAGCGCGACCTTCCCTTCGAGCGCGTGTGGCTGCCGCGCCAAGAGACCCTGCAAAAGTTCGCCGAAATGGGCGAGACGATGAAGTGCGAGCTGATCGAGGAGAAGGCCGAAGGCGACCAGGTCTCCTGCTACACCACCGGGCCCCATTTCATCGATTTCTGCCGCGGCCCCCACATCCCCTCGACCGGCAAGATCAAGGCTCTGAAGCTGCTCTCGATCGCCGGCGCCTACTGGAAGGGCGATGAGCGCAATGCGCGGATGCAGCGCATCTACGGCACCTCGTTCTTCACCCAGCAGGAGCTGGACGCTTACCTGCACCGCATCGAAGAGGCCAAGAAGCGCGACCACCGCAAGCTCGGACCGGAACTCGATCTGTTCAGCATCCAGGAGGCGGCCGGCCCCGGATTGATCTTCTGGCATCCCAAGGGCGGCATCGTCCGCAAGGTCATGGAGGACTGGCTGCGCGACCAGTATCTGCGCCGCGGCTATGGGCTGGTCTTCACGCCCCACGTGGCCCGCCAGGAGCTATGGAAGATCTCCGGGCACCTGAACTACTTCGCCGAAAACATGTTCGGCGCCATCGATCTCGATGACGCCCCCTACCGCCTCAAGCCCATGAACTGCCCCGGCCACATCCTGATTTACAAGAGCCGGCTGCGCAGCTACCGCGATCTGCCCATCCGGCTCGGCGAGCTGGGGACCGTCTACCGCTACGAGCGCTCCGGCGTGATGCACGGCCTGCTGCGCGTCCGCGGCTTCACGCAGGACGACGCCCACATCTTCTGCACGCCCGCCCAGATCAAGGATGAGATCCTCGGCTGCATGGATTTCGCCCTCGACGTGCTCCGCACGTTCGGCTTCGACGAATACAAGGTCGAGCTTTCGACCTGGGACAAGGGCGCCAGCGGCAAGTACGACGGCGCTCCGGACCAATGGGAACTGGCGGAGAGCGCCCTGCTCGAAGCGCTGCAGCAGAGGGGCATCGAGGCCAAGGTCATGCCCGACGAGGCGGCGTTCTACGGCCCGAAAATCGACATCAAGCTGGTGGACGCGATCGGCCGGCTGTGGCAGCTCTCGACCGTGCAATTCGACTTCACCCTGCCGCGGCGCTTCGGCCTCGAATACATCGCCGAGGACGGCAAGGCGCACCAGCCGCTGATGGTCCACCGCGCGCTGCTCGGCTCGATCGAGCGTTTTTTTGGCGTGCTGGTCGAGCACTACGCCGGCGCTTTCCCGCTCTGGCTCGCGCCGGTGCAGGTGGCCGTCCTGCCCATCACCGACAAGCAGCTAGACTACGCCCGCTCGGTCGCCGACCGCCTGCGCGCCGCCGGGCTGCGCGTCGAGCTGGACTCCAGAAGCGAGAAGGTGAACCACAAAATCCGCGAAGCCCAGTTGCAGAAGATCCCGTACATGCTGGTGCTCGGGGCGCGCGAGGCTGAGAATCAGAAGGTATCGGTCCGCCACCGCAAAGACGGCGACCAGGGCGTAAGGTCCTTCGAAGAGTTCCTAGCAGAAGCCCAAAAGCTGATAGACTCGAAAAGTTGATTTATTGATTTGTCGATTTGTTGATTTGGAGGAACCCATGCGCAAGCTGGTTGGAATGCTTCTGGTCGGAGCGGTGCTGTTCGGAACCGGGATACTGGTGGGCCAGAAGATGGCGACCCCGAAGAAGACCTTGATCCACGCCTTCGCGTTTAAGCAGGTGGCGGGAACCACCCCGGCGCAGATGGACGAGCTGTGGACGGCTACTCGCAAGCTGGCCGGCTCGACTCACGAAATCAAAAGCATCTGGATGGGCAAGGTGGGGAACCGCGGAGATGACTGGCAGTATGGCGTGGTGATGGAGTTCGCCAACCAGGCGGCCGTGAAGAAGTACGCGGCCAGCCCAGCCCACGACGAGTGGAGCAAGGTCTACTCCAAGGTTCGCGTCGAAGGAACCAACACGCTGGACATTCAGGGCCAGTAGCGGCGCCGTCGGCGCCAAGATGCCGGTCCGATGACGGTTTTGTGCTGGGCCGCTTATGCTCTTTGCCTGGTGATTGCGGCAGGCGGACTGGTCTTTTACGGACTAACGCTGATCGCCGTCCGGCGCTACCGCCGCGAGGCTCCCCGGGCGCTTGCCGGGCCCAGCCAGTTCACCCCGCCCCTTACCGTCCTCAAACCTCTGGCCGGCCTGGAGGCCGGCCTGGAAGCCAACCTCCGCACATTCTTCGAGCAAGACTATCCGCAATACCAGCTTCTCTTCGCCGTGCGCCGGGCCGATGACCCGGCTGCCGGGGTCGCGCGCCGGCTGCTCGAGCAGTATCCGGGCTGCGACGCCGAGCTGATCGTGACCGGAGAGCCGCCCTTCCCCAACGCCAAGGTTTGGAGCTTGAGTCGCATGGCCGAGCGGGCGCGCCACGAGATTCTGGTGATCAGCGACAGCGACATCCGCGCCACGCCGGACTACCTGCGAGGCATCGCCGCCGACTATGCCGATCCGCAGGTGGCCGTATCCTGCTGCCCCTATCGCGCGGAGCCCGGGCCGACTTTCTGGTCGCGCCTGGAAGCGCTGACGCAGAACACCGAATTCTGGTGCGGCGTGCTGGTGGCGCGGATGCTTGAAGGCATGCAGTTCGCCGTCGGCCCCACCATGAGCCTGCGCCGGAAATACCTCGACCAAGTCGGCGGTTTCACCGCGTTGGGCGAATACCTGGCCGAGGATTTCGTCCTCGGGCAGCGGGCCGCCAGGCACGGTTACAAGGCGGCGCTTTCGGCCCACGTCGTGGACCACTGCATCGGCGGCCAGCCGTTCCGCGCCAACCTCACCCACCGGATTCGTTGGGCGCGCTCGACCCACCGCTCGCGCCCCTGGGGCTACCTGGGCCAAGTCTTCACCAACCCGCTGCCCTTCGCCCTGCCCCTTCTGGCCACGCCGGCAGCGCCTCTGGCGGCCTTGGTCCTCGGAGCGCGGGCGGCGGTCGTGGCCGTGGTGGCGCTGGGGCTGTTGCGCGATCCGCTCACGCGCCGGCGTTGGTGGCTGGTTCCGGTCGCCGACGTCGCCAGCCTGATCGTGTGGCTGCTGGGGCTATTCGGCGATACGGTGCTGTGGCGCGGACGACGCTACCGGCTCCTCCGCGACGGCCGGTTTGAGCTGGTCAGCTAGTCCCACATGCTATACTGGGGGTTCTTTCCCGGACTGCCGCGGACCAAGCACCAAACTCCAATGAGTGAACGGGCCGGCGGAGTTCGCTGTGTGCTGCGCCAGGAGGTTTGTTTTGCCGAAACTGAAATCACACCGGGGCGCCGCCAAACGGTTCAAGCGGACGGCGACCGGCAAAATCATGCGTCACCACGCCTCGGCGCGCCACATTCTGACGAGCAAGACGCGCAAGCGCAAGCGCAAGCTGCGCAAGGCCACCGAGATCAACGCGGGCGATTACGGTCGCATCGGCCGAATGCTTCTTTGATTAGGATCGCAGATTGTGGGCCGGAGACCCCGGTCCGATTCCAGGGCTGCGATCCCGTAAAAAAGGATGGTGATCGCGGACGGCAGAACGTCGCCCCGGGCCCACGATCTACGATCCGCGATCCACGCGAAGCGTGGATCGCCCAAGGCGTGCGAGCAGGCGCGAGGCACGTGCCTGACTGGCCGCCGAAAATCGAAATAGAAACAGGAGAAAAACCGTGCCCAGAGTCAAACGCGGGACCAAACGCCGCGACCGCCGCAAAAAAATTCTCGCCCGCGCGTCCGGCTACTTTCTCACCAAAAGCAAGCTCTTTCGAGCGGCTAAGGAAGCCGTCGAGCGCGGACTGAAGTTCGCTTACGTCGGCCGCCGGCAAAAGAAGCGCGACTTTCGCTCGCTGTGGATCATCCGCATCGGGGCGGCCGCCCGCGCCAACAATCTCTCCTACAACAAGCTCATTCACGGGTTGAAGCTGGCCGGCGTGGAGCTGGACCGCAAGATGCTGGCCGAGCTGGCCGCCCGCGACGCTGCCGCCTTCGCCGCTCTGGCGGAAAAGGCCAAGGCCGCTCTGGCGGCCGCCTAGAAGCCGGGGCGGGGCTATGTCGATCACCGAGAAAGCCACTCGGACCCTAGCCGATCTCGCCGCCGATCCGGCGGCCGTCGAGCAACTCTACGCGGAATTGCGCGCGCTGTTCGACCAGGAGCTGGCCCAGGCCGGCGGCGCCGACCAGGTCAGGAAGCTGCGCGACCGCTGGCTGGGCCGCAAGCAAGGCTTGCTCACGGCGACCAACGATCACTGGCTCAAGCCGGCCGCGCGCGAGCTCAAGCCGGCGGTCGGCAAGCTGCAGAACAGCCTGAAAACCTCCGTCGAGCAGGCCATCGAAGCGGCTGCCGGGAAGGCCCCCGCGGGCGTCGCGGAGCCGGCGCTCGACGTTACCCTGCCCGGCCCCGCCCGCACCATCGGCGCCCGCCACCCCGTGCGCATCATCCAGGAAGAGATTGAGTTCATCTTTCGCTCCATGGGCTACTCGATCTTCGACGGCCCCGAGATCGAATCCGACTACTACAACTTCGAAGCGCTGAATTTCGCCGACAACCATCCGGCGCGCGACGCCATGGATTCGATTTTCATCACCGACCGCATGCTGCTGCGCACCCACACCTCGCCGTGCCAGATTCGCATCATGGAAAAGCAGAAGCCCCCGCTGCGCTACATCGTCCCCGGCAAGGTCTATCGCAACGACGCGCCCGACGCCAGCCACTCGCCCATGTTCCACCAGATCGAAGGCTTCGCGGTCGATGAGCACATCACCTTCTGTGACCTGAAGGGCACGCTCGACCACTTCCTGAAGCAGCTCTTCGGCTCGAAGATCACCACGCGCTTCCGCCCGAGCTTCTTCCCCTTCACCGAGCCCAGCGCCGAGGTGGATATCTCCTGCATCGTCTGCAGCGGGAAAGGCTGCCGCGTCTGCAAGCAGAGCGGATACATGGAGATGCTGGGCTGCGGTATGATCGATCCAGCCGTTTTCCGTTACGTCGGCTACGACCCGGAGCGCTACTCCGGGTTCGCGTTCGGTCTGGGGATTGACCGGCTGGCCATGCGGAAATATGGCATCAACGATATCCAGTTGTTCTTCCAGGGCGACGTCCGCTTCCTGAGGCAGTTCCGCTAATGCGAATCCTGCTCAGTTGGCTGCGGGAATACATCGACGCGCCGGAGTCCGCCGCCGAAGTGGCGCACGCCCTCACCATGGCCGGCATTACCGTCGAATCGGTGGGCGAGGAGCACGGCGAAGCGGTGCTCGAAATGGACATAACCGCCAACCGCCCGGACGCCATGAACCACCTGGGAGTGGCGCGCGAGCTGGCGGCTGTGTGGGGCCGCCAGGTCCGCCGGCCCCTCATCCAAATGCACGAGGACGCCCGCCGGGCCGCCGGGCGAGCCTCGATCGAGATCGCCGCCGCGGATCTGTGCGCGCGTTACGTGGGTCGCGTGGCGGTGGAGGTCCAGGTCGGACCTTCGCCCGATTGGATGCGCCGGCGGCTCGAGCTGTGCGGCGTCCGCTCCATCAACAACGTGGCCGACATTACCAACTACGTGCTGCTCGAAGTCGGCCAGCCCACCCACGCCTTCGACCTGGACACGCTCGAAGGCGCCAAAATCATCGTCCGGCGGGCGGCGGCGCTCTCTGGGGAGCCTTCGGGGGCGCACTCAGGGCCGGGCGAGCGGCTGGTTACGCTCGACGGCGTCGAGCGGGCGCTCCAGCCCGACCACCTCGTGATCGCCGATGGCAGGCGGCCGGTCGCCTTGGCCGGGATCATGGGCGGCGCGGAGACGGAGATCTCCGCCCACACCCGCAACGTCCTGATCGAGAGCGCTTGGTTCGAGCCGGCATCCATCCGCCGCACGGCCCGCCACTTCGGCATGCACACGGAGGCCTCTCACCGCTTCGAGCGCGGCGCCGACATCGAAGCGACCGTCTGGGCCGCCGACCGCATCGCGGCGTTGCTCGAACAACTGGCCTCGGCCACAGTTCTGGGTGGCGTGATCGACGCCTATCCGGCTCTGCGGCGCCGCCAGCCGATCGCGCTGCGGGCTTCTGCGGTAAGTCGCCACCTGGGGATTCAAATCCCGGCGGCGGAGGTCGAGCGCATACTGGCGGCTCTGTGCTTCGCGGTCGAGCGCGGCGATTCGGACTGGAAGGTGACGCCGCCCTCCGCACGCCTCGACGTCGAGCGGGAGATCGATCTGATTGAAGAGATCGCCCGCATCTACGGCTACGACCGTTTTCCGCCGCGCCTTCCAGCCTGGGCGGGCCACTCCGAGGAAGCCGAGAACTCCGGCAAGGAGCGCCGTGTGCGGGATCTCGCGCGGGCGATCGGCTACGATGAGGCCATTACCTATGCCTTCCTCTCCTCCGCCGAGGCCGAGCGATTTGGCTCCTGGAAGCCGGTCGCGGTGCGCAATCCGCTGAGCGAGCTCCATGCGGTGATGCGGAATTCGGCGGTCCCCGGAATGTTGCGAGCGCTCGAATGGAACCTCCACCGGGGTCAGAACGACGTGCGGCTGTTCGAAGTGGGCCGGCTCTATCGCCCGGAAGGCAAGGATTACGCCGAGGCGCCCGTGCTCGCCCTGGGCGCCAGCGGGCGGGCGCGCCCGGCCTCCCTCAACGATCCGGGCAAGCCGTACGACTTCTCCGAGATGAAGGCCGACGTGGCGAAACTGCTCGAAGTGTTTGCCTGGGGCCGTATCTATTTCGATCACGAGACCGACACCGCCTGCTACCATCCGGGACGCTCGGCGCGCGCGGTCGCAGACGGCGCCACGGTAGCCCGCTTCGGGGAAATCCACCCCGATCTGGCCGCGGAGCGCAAAATGCGCCAGCCGGTCTTCGTGGCCGAGATCTGGCTGGAGCGGCTCTATAAGCTGCCGCTACGCGAGCCGAGCTTTCGGTCTTTGCCGCGGGTACCGGCGGTGGATCGCGATTTCTCGCTGCTGCTGCCCGAAGGCACCGCGTTCGAGCGGATCGTGGAGGCGGTCGGCCCGCGCGAATACCTGGTGCGGCTCGAGCCGCTGGAGATCTTTCGCGGAGAGCCGGCGCCGCCGGGAAAATTCAGCATCCTGCTGCGGGCCGTCTGGCAGCGTGACGACGCCAGCCTGACCGACGAGCAGGTGAACGGCTACGCGCGGGAAATCGTCGACGTTCTGCGGCGCGAGTTGGGCGCGGAGCAGCGGGGGTAGGGATATGTCGGACCAATCAAACGGCGCAGTCGAGTCGGGGGCGCTGGCGTCGCTGGCCAGGCTCGAGGACCGCATTCTGGCGACGGCCGAGCAGTTGCGCGACGCGCGACGCGAAAAAGCGCAGGCGGAAAAAGAGGCGGCGGTGTTGCGGCAGCAAGTCGCCGAGAGCGAGCAGCGGGCGCGCCAGGCGGCCGCCGAGCTCGATTCCTACCGGGCGGAGCGCCGCGAGCTTGCCCAGCGGCTGGAGCAATTGCTCGCCCGGATTGACTTGCTCACCCAGGAGTAATATAAAGGGGAGAGCGGCGGAACGGCGCCTGATCATGGAACAAGAGAGCATCCGCGTAACCATTTACGATCAGGTCTATCACCTGAAAAGCCCGGCGGCGGATCGCGCTCACATGGAGGAAGTGGCCAGCTACGTGGACAACCGCATGGCCGCCATCGCCTCCCGCACCCAAACCGTGGATTCGATTCGCGTCGCCGTGCTGGCCGCCCTGCACATCGCCGACGAGCTGCTGCGGCTGCGCCAGGAGCACGAGCTGCTCGAAAACGGCGTGGAGGCCAAGAGCCGCGAATACGCCGCGCTGCTCGAGGAAGCTCTGGAGCCGTCGTCCACGCCCGTCCTGGCCACCGGAACCGGGGATTGACTGCCGCGCGGCCCCCACGAAATTACGCAGAACCGCTCGCTCACCGGCCGGAGGGGTCTTTTTCGACCGTGAGGGAGCGCCCTTCGAGGCGCAACCGCCACTGGAACAGCCGCTCCCTCACGGTCGCGGAATGGGCTCGTGCATCCGATCGTTGGGGCCACCTGCCGTGCCCGCAGCTTTTGGGCTAGAATGTAGGTGGAGCATTGCTGCGACGTTTGTGACCGGTGGCTGATTTTTTTGATCCAACAATCAAATGTTGGGGACCCGCCTCGATTCGCTCTGGTGAGCAGGCTCCGGTTCCGCGAGCGGAAAACGGAGAAGCCTAAAGGGGCGCGGAGGGTCCCCCCCTGGTGAACCTGGGGTCAAACATGGCTGCCGGCACGGCCAAGCGGGATGCTCCTCAGTCCTTCAGCCGGCGCGCTCCGTGAGCGTTCCTTTCTCGTGAGGATTCTGTTCATCGGCGATATTTTCGGATCGGCCGGCCGCCGCATCGTGGCCGACCACGTCGGCGATATCGTCAAGACCCAGCAGATCGACCTGGTCATTGCCAATTGCGAGAACGCCGCCGCCGGTTTCGGCATTACGCCCCGGCTGGCCGAGGAGCTGCTCGGCCTGGGAATCCACGTACTCACCTCCGGAAATCACATCTGGGACAAGAAAGAGATTCTGGATTACATCGCGCGCGAGCCACGCCTGCTGCGCCCCGACAACTACCCGGCCGGGGCCCCCGGCAGCGGTGTGCTGGTGGGATCAACCGCCTCCGGCGTCCCCTATGCCGTGATCAATCTGCAGGGTCGGACTTACCTGCCCAGCATCGACTCCCCGTTCCAGCGCGCCGACGCGATCCTGGCCTCTTTGCCGGCTGCGGTGCGGGTGCGGATCGTGGACTTTCACGCCGAGGTCACCAGCGAGAAAATGGCCTTCGGCTGGTACCTGGATGGCCGGGTGAGCGCCGTGCTCGGCACCCATACCCACGTGCCCACGGCCGACGAGCGCATTTTGCCCGGCGGCACTGCATATCAGACAGATGTTGGTATGACCGGCCCGTATGACTCGGTAATCGGTGCGGACAAAAAGGCGGCTTTGGACCGTTTCTTGAAGGGTATGCCGAACCGGCTCGAGCCGGCCACAGGCGACGTTCGGCTGGCGGCTGCTATCATCGATCTGGACGAAACGACCGGCCGGGCCAGTTCCATCCGCCGGCACATGGTCAACGGGGACTGAAGGGATTCTTGAGTTGTTGATTTGCCTGGCTAAATCAACAAATCAACAAATGGGTTTATGGATTTTCTGGCCGGACCCAATTTGATCGCGTTGCTTTGCCACGTTGTGGGCGCGGCGGTTTTTGCCGCGGTGTTTCTCTTCCTGTTCCGGGAATCGCGCAATGTCTATTTCGGCTACTGGGCTCTGGCTTACGCGCTGTTGAGTGCGGCGCTGGTGTTCCACACCTTCGCCGTCACGGGCGGCCGCACGCTGTTCCTGGTCCCTTACGTACTGTTGCAGTTGGCTTTCACCGCCTCGATCGCCTTCGCCGCCGCTTTCGTTTTCGGCCGGTTCGACATCCGCATTTCTCCGCTCGTGGCGGTATTTCCGGTCATCGGTCTGCTGGGCTACGTGGTGGGCTTGCTTTCCGACCGGCGGGGGTTCTACGCCGTAGACGGCCTGCTGCTCACGGCGGCCTACGGCTGGAACTTTTTGGCCTTCCGCCGCCGCTGGAAGGGGGGCAAAGGGACCGGCCGCAAGCTGTTCTCGGCCTCGCTGCTGGCGAGCGCGGTGTTCTACGCCCAGTACACGCTGCTTTACTCGTTTGTCCACGTGACGCGAGTGTCCGTGCGCCTCTGGCCCCTTCAGTATCACGACCTCTACGACCTGACGATCGAGACGCTGCTCGCCTTCTCCGCCATGATGATGTGGATGGAGGCGCAGAACGAGCAACTGGAGCAGTTGAACTCCGAGCTGGCCCGGAGCCGCTCGGAGATCGCCTCCAGCGCTCGCATCGACCCTCTCACGGGCCTGCTCAACCGCGCCGCGCTCGATGAGACCTGCGAGTCGAGCGACCCCATATCGGGCGTGGTTGCGGTGATCGACCTGGACAATTTCAAGGATGTCAACGATGTGCTGGGCCACCTGACCGGCGACGAGGTGTTGGCCAACGTGGGCAATCTGATTCGAACTTCGGTCCGCAAGGACGACATGGCGTGGCGCTGGGGCGGCGATGAGTTCGTGGTGCTGTTTCGCAGTCAGAGCCGGGAGGGGGTGGAGGAGCGCCTGCAGGCCCTGGAGGAGCGCCTGCTCCGGTTTCGGATCCGCGGCAAGGGCGTGCTGCCGGTGCGGCTGAGCTGGGGGGTGGCCGCGGTGGTCGATCGTCCGCTGCGGGAGGCCCTGGCCGACGCCGACCATCAGATGTACCTGCGGAAGCGGGAACGGGCCTCGCCCTCAAAGTTTTTCGGAGCCAGATAGACGGCGCGCCGTAGGGAGTGGGGCCGCGGTGTACAACCCTACTTCGTCGCCAGCACGTTGATCGAGAGCGCCGCGAAGCGGTCAGCCTTGTACGCGTCGTAGGCAAATTGATTGATGACCTGAACGCCGCGGAATCCGGCCCGGCGCAGCTTCTCCAGGTAGACCCCGCGGTCGAGCGCGCCGCCGATGCAGCCGGTCCACTGTTCCATGTCGTGCCGCACCTCGTCGGGCATGTCTCCCTGGGTGACCACGTCGGAAATCTGGACCCGGCCGCCAGGTCTCAGCACGCGATAAGCCTCCGCAAACACCGGGTCCTTCGCCGGCGCCAGGTTGATCACGCAATTCGAGAGGATCACGTCCACCGTCCCGCTCTCGACCGGCAGATTCTCGATCTCGCCCAGCCGGAACTCGACGTTGGTGTAGCCGCCGGCCGCCGCGTTGGCGCGGGCTTTTTGGATCATCGAGTCGGTCATGTCCACACCGATGACCTTCCCGGCAGGGCCGACCTTCTGCGCCGCCAGGAACACGTCTACGCCGGCGCCGCAGCCCAGATCGAGCACGGTCATGCCCGGCTCGAGCGCCGCCATCTTGCCAGGGTTGCCGCACCCCAGGCCGAGCGATGCGCCCTCGGGCAGCGATGCCAGCTCGTCTCTGGTGTAGCCGCCGCGGTCGCAGCGTAGCGCTGCGAGATCGCTCGTGCAGCAGCGTTTGCCCTCCGCCACGGCGGCGTAGGCCTGCTTCACGGCGTCCTTGATCTCAGCGTCTGTCTTCATCGGAACCTCCCTTAGTTGTCAGTTCCTCGATCGAAACTACATCGCTGCGGCTGCAGCATTCCTCGAACAGGAAATTCAGCATCTCGCGCAAGCCCTCCGGCAGCACCGTGTACCACACCCACTGGCGATCCTTGCGAGAGGTCACCAACCCGGCGCCCTGCAGCTTGCCCAGATGATGTGTTAGCGTAGAACCAGGCATGCCGAGTTCGGCCTGGATTTGCCCCGCGGGCATCCCCCCTACCGCGTGGGCGGCCAGCAACAGCCTTACGATCTGAATGCGTGGAGCACTGGCCAACGCCGCAAATTGCTTCGCGGTCTGGTCGAGCTTGACGCCTATTTCCATATTTCTAGTTATATCGAAATGAAAGAGCAAAGTCAAGCCCTATGATTGATTTGGTGGTTAGTTTTGCGATAGGATGTATTGATAGTTTTAGTACTATCGTGTTCTGGTACTAGTACAAGAAGCAGCTCTTGGGGGCGCCGGTTGAATCGCGAAGCCGTCATCCTGACCCTAGTTGTGTTGCTGCCGAGCGCACTAGCGCTGGCGCTGGTTACGTGGCGATTCCGCCGCAAGAGCGCTGCGCAGCAACACCAGCTAACCAGCCTGTATGCAGTGGCGGAGCACATGATCTCCGCCACCGATCCAGCCGAAATCTATCGTCGCATCGTCCGCACCCTGCCACCGATGGTGGATGCCACGCATTGCTATCTGATGCTCTACAACCGGGTCAACCGGCAAATGGAGGTGCTGGCCGGGACCGACCGGTTCCCCGCCACGACGGTCCCGATGGACTCGGTCTCCGGTCCCGTAACCTGCTTCCAGAACAAAGCCCTGCTGGAGGTGCCTGACGCCCAGCGTTGCCCGTTCCTGGACGCCGGAATAGTGGAAAAGCTCGGCCAGCGGTCCCTGCTCTTCGTCCCCATGATTTCGGAAGGCGAGGTGCTGGGGGTGCTGGAGATTGACGACCGGAGGCGCAAGCGGACCTTTAACGACGATCAGAAGGCTTCGGCGCAGCACGTGGCGAACCTCGGCGCCCTGGCCATGAAGCTGTGCGAGCAGCGCTCCATGCGCGAGCAGCTTTACCGCACCGAGAAGATGGCCGCCGTGGGGGAGCTGATCTCCGGCGTGGCGCATGAGATGAAAAACCCCCTGGCTTCGTTGGTCGGGATCTCCGAGCTGACCTTGGCCCGCTACGGCGGCGGGCCGCTGGTCGAAGACCTGCGGGCCATTCACAGCGAAGCGCGTCACGCCAACAGCATCCTGCAGCGGCTGATTTCCTTCGCCCGGCCACAGCGCGCCGGCCCGACCCTGGTGGACATCAACCACGTGCTGCGCTCGGTGATGGCTATACGCGCCGAGAAGTGGGAGGCGCAAAGCATTCGCATCCACGCCCAGCTCTCGACCGCGCAGCCCATTGTCAGCAGTGATCAATCGCACCTGGAGCAGGTGCTTCTAAATCTTCTTATCAACGCCGAGCGCGCCCTGGAAGGGGCCCGTGAAAAGGTCGTCACCGTCCGCACAGCCATCGCCGGCAAGCGCGTGCTGATCTCGATCAGCAACTCCAGCTTGCAGTCCGGCCCGGAGGCGCCGCATCGCGCTCCTATGTCCGAAGGCCGCAAGGCCACGGAGACGGCGGGGCTGGGTCTGGCTCTGTGCCAGAGCCTGATCGAGGGCCATGGCGGATCGATTCGGGTGAACAACACGCCGGGCCACTCCACCACCTTTGAGATCGAATACCCGCTGGCCGACCCCATCCGCCGCGAGCCGACGCCGGCGGCGGCGCGCCGGGCCGAAGAGTCGCCAGCGGCGAACCTGACCGCGCTGGTGATCGACGAAGACCGCAAGGTGCAGGACTCGCTGCTGAACCTGCTGAGCGACCGCCAGTACCGCGTGATCACCGTTTCGAGCGCCGAGGAGGCCCTGGACCTGGCCGAGCGGGCGCGCTTCGACCTGGTGTTCTGCGACGTGCGCATGCGCGGCATCAGCGGCATCGAGCTGTGCCGCAAGATCCAGCACCGCATCCGGACCTTCGTGTTTCTCACCGCCGATACCTTCAGCGGCGACATACGAGAGATGTTCTCCGAGCCGAATCAGGCCGTGCTGGCCAAGCCCTTTACCGCGGCCGACGTGGAGCGGCTGCTCGACGAGATCGAGCCGCGGATGAGAGGAGCCCGTGCCGGCTAGCGACCGGGGCTATTACCGCCGCGTGTGGGCAGTGGTGCGGCGCATTCCACGGGGCAAGGTCGCGAGCTACGGCCAGGTGGCGCGGACGGCAGGTTTTCCCGGCGCGGCCCGCCAGGTGGCCTGGGCACTTCGCGGCGCGCCTGGGGCGGCTGGCCTGCCCTGGCACCGCGTGCTCGGCGCAGGCGGCAAGATCCTGTTGCCCGGCGCCGCCGGAATGGAGCAGCGCCTGCGTCTGCAAGCCGAAGGGGTGACGTTCGCCGGCGCGCGCGTGCGCCTCGACCGGCACGAATGGCGCCCCGGCCGCGCTAAAATACGGTAATGAGGACAGTTCAAATCTTCGCTGCATTGCTGCTGGCCTCTCTGCTGAGCGCGCAGTCCACCGGCCAGGGAAAGTCGGGGCTGCCCGATCCCCCCAAGAAAGACGTCCCCTATGTCATCCACGCCGACTTGCTCGTCGAGACCGAAACCGGCGAGGCGAAGCAAGAGACGCGCAAGGACGAACAGGTCTTCAGCATCCCCGGCGCCGCATCGACGGTGAAAACGCCGTTCGCCAGCCCCGAGTTCCTGTTTCTGTCCGACTCGCTTCCCGCCGACAAGCTCCAACTCTTCAAGCTCGGATCGAAGAACGGCCGCCGCGAGGTCGTCTTGGTGCGGAAGAAGAAGATTGTGGCGCAGCCGGTTCGGCTGTCGATTACTCCCATTCACGACAAGTTGTTCCGAATTCGCGTGGAAGACAGCCTGACGCCGGGTGAATACGCGCTTTCGCCGGATGGGTCGAACGCCGTCTTTTGTTTCGCCGTGCAATGAGCGCGCGAGGGCGCTCCGGACGCCCGCGCACCGGTTCCCTTCCGTGCGCCCCGCGCCCCACGCGCCCACGCGCCCACGCGCCTGAGGGCCTTGCGGCGCGGCCGGTCCGTGATATCATCCTCCTAAGGATTGGGTCACTGTGCGGAAGGTATTGTTCAGTACGATTCTGTCCTGCCTCCTGCTGCCGGCGGTTTTTGGGCAGACGGTGCGGCTGGAAGCGGGCGGGCCGCGCCGGTTTACAATCCCTCCTCAATCCCAGCCCACACTACTGACCGGCATCACGGTCGCCGTTCCGCCCGGCGTCACGCGTCTGACGATCGACCTGACGCCGGATGTGCTGTCCAACGATCTGGACCTGTTCGCGCGATTCGGCCAGGACGTGGCCCAGTTCGGCTCCCTCATCATCGCGGATTCTTCCTCCCAGACGCCCGGCCCCGGCCATGAGCAGATCGTGATCTCGTCGCACAGCCGGCCGCCGCTCCAGACGGGCCTCTACTACCTGGGCATCAACGTCATCACTCTGAGCGCGACTATCACCGGGTCGATCACTGTGACCATCGAAGGCGGCGGCTCGACCGGCACTTTCATCCTCTCGAGCTTTGACAGGGACGCCGATGGATGGACGCGCAACTTCGCTCTTCCCGCGCCGGCGGCGCCGGGGGCGAGCCAGGGCAATCCTGGCTCCACGCTGGCGTGGTTGAGCTCCGGCGGATCGCCCGACGGCTATCTCAGCCTGATGCCGGCGGGCGGCTTGCAGCAGGACTTCGTGGTGGCTCCTCCGAAGTTCCTGGGCAACTGGGCGGCCATGACCAACCCGCGGCTCGAATTCGACTACCTCCACGCTTCCCCGCAAGACGCGCTGTTTCCCGTCACGGTGCGCCTCCTGGGCGGCGGCGCGGTCTACCAGTGGACCAGCGCGGCCCCGCCCGCCGGCGCTTGGACGCACTATCGTGTCGCAGTCAACGGCGACAATTTCAAGTTGGCGAGTAGCGCAGCCAGCCTCGCGCTGGCGCTCTCGAACGTGCAACGGGTGGAAGTCAGCCTGGACCAGGCGCCGGGCCCCGACACCGACGGCCTGGACAACTTCGCGTTGATGGGCGATCTGTCGGGGGGACCTCCCAAAGCAGTCCCCGCAGTTCCCGTCGTTTCCACCTTCGACAACGACACAGAAGGCTGGGGCCGCAGCTATCCCCCGGCCGGGGTGACGGGAGCGGCGATCGGCGATCCGCCCTCCACGCTTGCGCTTTCTACCGATGGCGGAATGCCGGGCGGCGCGATCGTTTTCAACGGGGCCGGGGCCGGCGACAATTTCTTCGTCGCGCCGCCGAAGTTCCTGGGCAACGTGGCAGCCATCCCCAATCCGCGCCTGGACTTTGACTACCGGCACACGGCCACGCCCGAGGGGGTGGCGCCGATCGTGGTGAGGCTGCTGGGAGCCGGATCGGCCTACCGCTGGGTCGGCGGAAATCCGGCTCCAACCTATCAGCACTATCGTGTGCCGCTGGACGCGGCCTTCTTCGTGCCGGAGTTCGGCGCGGCCAGCTTCAGCCAGGTCCTGGCGGTGGTGGAGCGAATCGAGATCAGCGCCGAACAAACCGACGGGCAGGAAACCGACAGCCTGGACAACGTAGCCCTGGTGAGCGCCCTCACGGCCCCGCTCGCGCCGACCATTTCGATCGCCCCGGCTCCGCTCAATTTCACGGCCACCGCCGGGGACCCCAACCCCGCGCCGCAGGCCTTCGTCATCAGCTCGAACGCCGACGTCGGCGGCGCCGGCGCAAGCTGGACCGCTGTGATCGCACCTCCCGCTTCCTGGTTGAGCCTTTCGGCCGCCAGCGGCGGCACGCCCGCGCGGGTGACCGTTTCGGTCAGCATTGCCGGCCTGACCCCGGGGACTTATAGCACGACCATCACGGTCGCCGTTCCCGGCGCGGCGAACCCGCCGCAAGCGATCCGGGTCAGCCTCACTGTGGCGACACCGCCCGCCCCGACGCCCCGCATCACCCCTGGCAGCGTGGTCAACGCCGCCAGCTCCCGCTCTTTGCTGGCCGCCGGAGCGCTGGGCAGCCTCTATGGAAGCAATCTCGGCCCGGCCGAGGGGATCGCCGCCGGCTTCCTGCCAGGCTCCCAGACGCTCCCGACCAAAATGCAGGGCGTTCGGGTGCTCGTCCGGGACGCGAGCGGCGCCCCCATCGCCGAAGCTCCGCTCCTCTACATCAGCAGCGGACAGGTGAATTTCCAGATGCCGATGGAAGTGGCCGGCCGATCTTCGGTCGTGGTTTTTGTGGACAACAACGGGCAGTTGAGCGCCCCGGAAGCCGTGGCGCTGGCGGCGACGGCGCCGGGGCTGTTCACCGTGGGCGCCAACCGCGCCGCCGCTCAAAATCAGGACTTCAGCCTCAACAGCCCCAGCAATCCCGCGCCTCGCGGCGGCATTCTGATCGCTTACCTGACCGGCCCGGGACCGCTCTCCATTCCCGTGCCGACCGGCCAGGCGGCGCCGTCGAATCCGCTGGCCCAGGCCACCAGCCCCGTCATCGCCACCATCGGCGGCGTGCCCGCCACGGTGTTGTTCCTGGGTCTGACGCCCGGACTGGTCGGCGTGGCGCAGGCCAACATCCTGGCGCCCGCCGAGGCGCCTGTGGGCGATCAGACGCTTCTGATATCGATCGGCGGCCAAGCGGCCAACGGCGCGCTGGTCTCCATCCGCTAGCAAAACCGCTCCCTTGGAAGCTCTATAAGGATGGATGGCCGCGAAGGAACGCGCATAAACGCGAATGAAAACAATGGCCCTATTCGTGTGCATTCGCGGCTGAAGTCGATTCTTTTTTCTCTCGGTCGCGGCTCGGAACCCCATGCACGGCGCTGCGACGTTGAGGGAGTGGTCACCCTGTTATCATGAACGTTGGCGATGGGGTCTCCTTCCGTAGTCATCATAGGCGCGGGGCCGGCGGGCTTGACCGCGGCGTACGAGCTCGGCAAAGCCGGCGCCGCAGCGACGATTCTGGAGAAAGACTCTGTAGTAGGTGGAATCGCCCGCACCGTCAATTACAAGGGCTACCTCTTCGACATCGGCGGGCACCGCTTCTTCACCAAGGTCACGCTGGTCGAGCAGATGTGGCGCGAGGTGCTCGGCCAAGACCTGATCCGGCGCTCGCGGCTTTCCCGTATTTATTATCGCGGTAAGTTTTTCTACTACCCGCTGCGCGCCTTCAACGCCCTTTGGAACCTGGGCCTGTGGGAGACGTTTCTCTGCGTGGCCAGTTACGGCAAAGCCAAGCTGTTTCCGCGCCGGCCCGAGGATGACTTCGCCACCTGGGTCACCAACCGCTTCGGCCGCCGCCTGTTCGAGATCTTTTTCAGGACCTACACGGAAAAGGTCTGGGGCATCCCCTGCACCGAGATCCAGGCCGAGTGGGCGGCGCAGCGCATCAAGGGCCTGTCGCTCAGCTCGGCCATCAAGAACGCGATCTTCGGCGAGCTCGGCAAGAGCAAAGAGGAAATCATCAAGACGCTCATCGACGAGTTCGATTACCCGCGTCACGGCCCCGGCATGATGTGGACCCGGACGAAAGAACTGGTCGAAGCCCAGGGGAGCAAGGTCCTCTTCGACGCTCCGGTCGAGCGGATCTACTGGCGCGAGGGCGGCGTGGAGGCGGTGGAAGCCGGCGGCCAGGTTTACCCGCTGGCCCATCTGATCAGCAGTATGCCCGTCCGGGAGCTGATCGAAAAGCTCACGCCGACCCCGCCCGACGAGCTGCTCGAAGCCGCCCGCAACCTGCATTACCGCGACTTCCTGACCGTGGCCCTGGTGGTCAACAAGCAGAACCTGTTCCCCGACAACTGGATCTACGTCCACGACAAGAGCGTCAAGCTCGGCCGCATCCAGAACTTCAACAACTGGAGTCCCGAGATGGTGCCCGATCCCGCGACGACCTGTCTGGGCCTGGAGTATTTCTGCTTTGAGGGAGACGGCCTGTGGACCTCCGCCGACCAGGACCTGATCGAGCGGGGAAAGACGGAACTCGGCCTGCTGGGTCTGGTCGATCCGTCCGACGTGATCGACGGCGCGGTGGTCCGTATGACCAAGGCCTACCCGGTCTACGACGGTGGCTACGAGGCCGCGATGGACGAAGTTCGGCGCTTCCTGCGTCGCGTCCCCAACCTGCAACTGGTAGGCCGCAACGGCATGCACCGTTACAACAACCAGGACCACTCCATGCTGACGGCCATCCTCGCCGCCCGCAACATCCTCGGCGGGCATTACGACCTCTGGCAGGTTAATGTGGAGCAGGAATACCACGAAGAGGGCAGCGAGATCACCGCCGAGCAGATGCAGAAGCTCGACTCCACCCAGCCCCTGGCCCCGCAGCGCCGCACCCAATCCGAGCCTCGTCCCTAAGCCTAAGAACTAAGGGGGTGCGAAAATCCGATTACGCGTAAAGACGCCAAGCACGCCAGGAAAAGCCTTCTTGTTTCCCGTGCGTTCTTTGCGACTTGGCGCGAAATCTTCGGTCGGTTCGATCCGCTTAACCTACAGCGCGTCGAGCGCCTGCTCGAAATCGCGCAGCAGGTCGCGCCAATCTTCCACGCCCACCGAGATCCGCACCAGAGCATCGCCGATGTCGGCGGCGGCCAGCTCCTGCTCGGACAGCTCCGAATGGGTGGTGGTGCGCGGATGGCAGGCCAATGTTTCGACGCCCCCCAGGCTGACGGCGTCGCGGGCGATGGTGAGCCGGCGGAGGAACTCGAAAGCCGCCGGCCGGCCGCCTTTCAATTCCAGCGAAAAGATGGCGCCGGGATAGTCACACTGGCGGTCGCGGATAGCGATCTGGGCCGGGTCCTCGAAAAGGCTCGGGTAGAGAAGGCGCTCGATGTTGGGGCGCCCGGCCAGCTTCTCCGCGATGTGCTGGGCGTTTTTGCTCTGCCGGTTCATGCGCAGCGTGACGGTGGGCAGGCGGCTGTCGAGCAGCCAGCATTCATCGGGCTGCAGGATGTTGCCGAACAAGGCGCGCGCGCCTCGCAGCCGCGCCACCAGCTCCGCGTCGCGGGCGAGCACGGCGCCGGCCAGCATGTCGCTGAAGCCGGCCAGATACTTGGTCGCCGAGTAGACGACCAGGTCGGCGCCGAGCTGCAGGGGATGCTGGAAACAGGGGCCCAGCAACGTGTTGTCCACCACCACGAGCGGCCGGTCGGGATGGCGGCGGGCGGCAGCCACCGCACACTGAATATCTGTCATACGTAGCGTCGGGTTGGCGGGGGTCTCGATAAAAATCAGGCGCAGATCGCGCGCCCCGGCCACGGCGCGGTTCAGAGCCTCCGTGTCGCCGGCCGGAACGGCCGCGCCGCGCATGCCAAACGGCTCCAGAAGCTGGTGGATGAGGTGCTGCGTGCCGCCGTAGACGGGCGTGGTGTAAACGAACGCCGTGCCCGGTCCGCCAAGGGTGAGGAAGAGCGTCGAGATGGCCGCCATGCCGGAATTGAACACCGCGGCGGAGGCGGCTTCCGGTTCGAGCGGCACGATCTGGTCTTCCAGGATTTCCGCGTTGGGGTGGGAAAGCCGCGAGTAGATCAGGTCCACGTGCTCGCCCGGCGCCGGATGCACCTTGCCCAACGCGATCTCGAAGGCGCGCTCGGCGGCCTCGGGACTCGAGAACACGTAGGTGGAGGAGCGAAAAACCGCAGGCCGCGCCGAACCCACCGAAAGCGCCGGATCGAATCCACGGGTCAGAATGGCGGTCGGCGGCCGGACTATATAGTGGGGGCTGTTCATGGGAGAATCCTCCCCTATCTCCATTCTGGCACGGCGGGATTGACGATTGACCGGCGGGATTGAAACAATCGTCAATCCGCCCATGAGTCCATCGTCAATCCCCCGGACAATCGCCATCGCTCTCGTCTCCTTTCTCTTCCTGGCCAACCTCTACCGCGCCCGCACGCAGTCCATCACCTGCGATGAGGCCTTCACCCACCAGCTATTTCTCGTCCCGCCGGCCTCGGTGATGTTCACCACCTATGACGCGAACCATCACATTCTCCACACTTTCCTGTGCAGGATTTCCGTCAGCCTGTTCGGGCTCTCGGAGTTCACGCTGCGGCTTCCGAGCCTGCTCGGGGGCCTGATCTATTTCCTGGTTGTCTACCGGCTTTCCCGCTACCTGTTCGGCGACACCTGGACGTTTCTGCTCGCGGTCGAGGCTTTGACCCTCAACCCGCTCCTGCTCGACCTGCTTTCCGCCGCTCGCGGATATGGGCTGGGCTTGGCGTTCTGCCTGTGGGCTTTCTATCACATCCTCCGGTATCTGGCGAGGCCCGACGAAAGGTCGTCTCTTTTCAAGGCCGCGGCCGGGCTGGCGCTGTCCGTCGCGTCGAACCTTACGTTTCTGTTGCCCGATGCGGGCCTGGCGATCCTGCTGATAGTGGTCTTTCTGGCTGACGGCTCGCGAAGCGGCGGCCGCAAGCTGCTCGCCGAGCGGGCGTCTTTGCTGGCCCAATGCTTCTACGTTCCCGCGGTCCTGATTGCCTTCCCCCTCATCGCCCTGCCCCTCGCCAAAGCTCAACGGGACCACTTCTACTACGGGTCCCGATCACTTGCTGAAACCGTTGATAGCCTGGTCAGCCTGTCCTTGTTTCACCACCCCACTCTCTGGGGCATCGCCAAGTACTACTCGATCCTGATGATTTGCATCTCGGCCGTGGCCAAGTGGATCGTGCCGGCAGTCCTGCTGCTGGCGGGCTTGGCGTGGATCGAGATCGCCCGCGGCTGGATTCGCGCGAAGTCCTTCCAGAGCCTCGGCCGGATCGATCAGTTTCTGTTCCTCTCCGCCGGCGCCGCCTTTCTCGCGCTGGGGCTGAGCGTTGCCGGACACCGCGCGACCGGTCTGCTCTACCCGATCAGCCGGACGGGTCTTTACTGGATCGTGTTTTTCGTCCTGATCTCGCTCGGCCTGGCCCGGAAATGGGTGCTCCTGCGCGCACCGCTGCTGCTGTTCCTCGGTTTGTGCACGGCCTGGTTTGCGTTTGAATTCAACACGAACCAGTACACGGAGTGGCGCTACGACGCCGGCACCAAGCGGATCGTTCATCTGCTCGAAGCAAAGCACGCGGTTCAGGGCGGCGGAACGACGCGTGTGGGCGTAAGCTGGCTGCTCGAGCCCAGCATGAACTTCTACCGCCGGCTCGATCGTCTCGATTGGCTGGAGCCGGTGGACATCCGGCGCGGGACGGCCGGCCTCGACTACTTTGTCCTGGTCTGGCCGGATACCGACCTCGTCGAGAAGCTGCAACTGGCGCCTCTGTACAAGGACCCGGTATCCGGGCAGGTGCTGGCGCGAGCAGCCCGCTAGCCGGCTCTCGGAACCGGGCCGCGACGATGAGAAGCGATGAAGGAATCGTTTCGGGCCGCGTTCCTGCGCGGCCATCAATTCCTTGACTCGACTCTGGAAGGAGGAAAACCGAATGCGACACTTTACACGAAGGGGATTCTTCGAGCACACGGCGGCGGTGGGCTCTTTAGTCTGCAGCCTGGCGGCCGGCTGGAAGGATCTGCTGCGGGCGCAGAGCCGTCCGGCCGGGGCCGCCGCGCCCTA
>JBGOUJ010000006.1:0-42078 GCA_041477005.1 Terriglobia bacterium
CAGCCGCAGCTCTTCGAGGCGGGCTATCCGGACGCAGAGATCCGGCAGTTGACCGGCGGCCCGCCGATCCACGCCTTCTCGCCGGTGATCGCGCCCGATGGCGAGCAGGTCTATTTCGTGCGCGGCGGCGGGATCCAGGCGATCCGGCTGGATCGAGGCGTGCGCCCGGCGCTCCAGGAGACCCCGGTGGTCGAGTTTGAGGGGGCGCAGTTGGGCGAATGCTCGTTAAGCGCAGACGGCCGGTGGATCACCGCCGCCTGCAAGCGCGGCGGGGCGGCGGGAGTAGCCGTGGGCCGCGCGGATGGAAGCGGGTGGCGGGTCATCGAGTTTCCGCGCACGGTCATCCACCCGCAGTTCTCGCCGGTCGAGCCGGAGTGGATCGAGTTTGCCGCCGACCCGGCCCCGCGCATGCACCGCGTCCGCCGCGACGGCACGGGCCTGGAGTGCCTGTACGAGCACACCAACGACGAGTTCGTGGTGCACGAGACGTTTCTCGGCGTGACCGGCGACCTGGTGTTCACCGTCTGGCCACGAGCCGTGAAGCGGATGAGCTGGCAGACGCGGCGCATCGAGACCATCGCCCAATTCAACGCCTGGCACATCGCGCCGAACCGCGCCGGAACGGCCATCCTCTGCGACACCAATCACCCCGACATCGGATTGCAGCTCATCAATGCGGCCGCCGGCAGCCGGCGGACGATCTGCCATCCCCAGAGCTCGAATCAGGGCAGCCAGTGGAAGAAATCCCGCTACGCCCTGGCCGAGGACTGGGCCGCGGCGGCAGCGGCGACCGAAAAGGAGAAGGCCCTCAGTTGGATGGAAATGGCCACCGATTCCGTCTACGGCCCGCAATGGACCCATCCGCACCCGTCCTTCTCGCCGGACGAAAAGCTGGTAGCGTTTGCAAGCGACCGCACGGGCCACACTCAGGTCTACGTGGCAGAACTCGACTGAGCTTCCCGGCGGGCGAAGACGGGTGCGCGACATCAGAGTGAGAGCAGGAAAGGTTTGGTCGCGCTCCGCTACCAGGCATCGGCGTAGCGCATGCCGTAAGGGTCGGCGCCGGCTTCGATTACGCCGGTTTCCAGCAGGCGGATGGCGGTGGGGGCGGCGCCATTTTGGGATGGCGGACGGCGCTCGACGCGATGGCCGCGGTTGGCGAGCTCGCGATAGACCGCTTCGGGAACCCGGTCGTCGACCAGCAGGCTGTTGGGGTACATGGGGTGGAAATCGAAGCTGGAGACGAGATGCCGGGTCTGGAAGCGAGCCGCCTCGACGGCGAGCTCGGGGTTCATCCCGAACTCGGTGATGTCGAGGAAGATCTGGATGAGGCTCTGGTCCTGGTTGTCGCCGCCGGGGGTGGAGAGGACCAGGTAAGGCTGGCCGCGGCGGGTGACCAGGGTTGGGGAAAGCGTGATGCGGGGACGCTTGCCCGGCGCGATCTCGTTGGGGTGGCCGGGAAGCACCAGGAAGCTCTGGCCGCGCTGGGTCAGCAGAACCCCGGTGTCGCCTGCTATGACCGAGGGCAGCCATCCGCCGGAAGGGGTGGATGAGAACAGGACGCCGTCCTTATCTATGGCGTTGACGCAGGTGGTGTCGTGGGCGGCCAGGGAGTCGGCGATCTTGATGTTCTCGCCGGCGTAAGAGGAGGGATGCATCGGGCGGCGGAGGGCGATCTCGCCGGGGCGGAACTCGGCGGAAGACACGTTGGGGTCGATCAGCTTGGCCCGCTGGGCGGCGTAATCCTTGCTGAGCAGCTCCACGGGCGGGGCCACAAACTTGGGGTCGCCGTAATAGCTGTCGCGGTCGGCGTAGGCGAGCTTCAGCGCTTCGACCAGGGTGTGGAGGTAGTCGGCCGAGTTGTAGCGCATGGCGCCCATGTCGAACTTCTCCAGCAGGTTCAGGGTCTGGAGAAAGACGGCGCCTTGGGTCCAGAAGCCGTTCTTGTAAACTTCATATCCCTTATAGGTAGTGTGGAGGGGCTGCTCGGGCTCGAGGCGGAAGGCCGCCATGTCTTCGTAGCGCAGCAGACCGCCGTTGTCTTTCATGAAGGCGTCGATCTTGCGAGCCACCTCGCCGCGGTAGAAGTAATCGCGGACGGCCTCGATGCCGGCGGTGCGGTCGCCCTTCTTGGCGAGGGCGGCCTTCTCGGCGGCGACCATCGCGCGGATGGTGCGGGCCAGGTCGGGCTGGCGGAAGATTTCGCCGGGACGCGGCGGCTGGCCATGGGGTAGGAAGACGTGCTGCGAGGTCGGCCACTTCTGGAAGAAGCGGACGTTGCGGGCGATCGAGCCGCTGCGCATTTCATCGATGGGGAAGCCGTCGGCCATATCGAGGGCCGGCTGCACGGCCTCGGCGAAGCTCTTGGTGCCGAAGCGCTCGAGGGCAACCAGGCAGGAATCGACCGTGCCGGGCACCAGGGCGGGCAGCAGGCCGGAGGAGGGGATCGGGCCTTCGCGCTCTTCCATGCCGCGCAGGTTGAACTGCTCCTCGGGCGCCGGTTTGCGGTGGCGGAAGAGATCGGAGGTGGCCAGCTTGGGCGCTGTGCCGACTCCGGCAATGGAGAAGACCTGGCCCTCGCGGGTGCGGATCAGGATCGGCGCCTCGCCGCCCCACCCGAGATGGGAAAACTCGATCGTGGTGGCGACGAATATGGCGGCCACGCCCGCGTCGACCGCGTTGCCCCCGGAGTGAAACAGGCGCATGCCTGCTTCGCTGCCGAGGTGGGTTCCGGCGGCGACGGCGCCGCGGCGGCCGCGCACCACCGGACGCAGCGGCCGCGCCGGCTCCATCGTGCGCTGGGAAGGCGCGGGCACTACCACCAGCAGCACGGAAATAGCAATTAGAAGGATCGCGCAGACTCGAAAAGGTCGCATCAGGAGCTCCCGCCTGGATTATAGCAGGCAACTCCCGCAGTCCGTCCGTAAGCGGCGACGTCACGTGCGGGGCGTAATCCGTCGGCAAGGGAAAGGCCAGGCAAGAAGCAAGGCAAAAGGCAAAGTGCAAAAGGCAAAAGGCAAAAGTGACGGATGCGCCGCTTCGCGGCGTGGCACTCTGCCCGCCCCTCGGGGCCGGGCACTAGAAGGATGTTCCCTCCTTGATTCTTGCCTTTTGCCTTTTGCACTTTGCCTTTTGCCTTGGTTCTTCCCGCGAAGGAAACCAAGACCCGCCATCAGGCAGCGGGGTCGTTCTGCTTCCCGCCGGGCCCAGAGGCCTCCCCTCTTCCCTTGCCGGCCTGCAGTTGGGAACCGGGGTCGCCGACCGCCGGGCTGCCGGCATTTCTCGCGGCATGATCTCTGGCTGCGGCTTCCAACATCGCGCGATAGTGTTCCAGGCCGGGGACTTGGAGACCTGGCGTTTTTGCCATCTCGTCCCAGCGCCGTAACCGGACCGCCTGCCGGTGCCAGGAATTTTCCTCGAACCGCCTGGCCTGCTCGTCATCGAACGGCCCGCCCTGCAGCGCCAGACTCTGCACCGACGCCGGCGACAACCGCGCCAGGTATTCCGGATCGGTGTGACACAGGTAACGCTTCGCTGCGACATGAAGCCGGGCCGGCTCCGTGATCTCCGGCCCCAACCGCTTCGACAGCCAGGCGTGGCCGGCCGCTTCGTGGTGGGCGTCGACTCCACGATCGGCGATGTCCTCGGGCAACCCGTGCAACAGGTGCCCCACGTCGTGCAGCAGCGCCGCCAGGACGAGCGAATCGGCAGCGCCTTCCTGCGCGGCGAAATACGCAGCCTGCAGCGCGTGCTCGGTCTGCGATACGGGCTCTCCGAAATAGGCGGCGTCTCCTCCGCTCCGGAACAGGTCGAAGATCTGGTCGGCGATGTTCATTGTGGCGTCTCCTGAAACGTCCGGTCCAGGACGCAAGAGTGCTGCGCGGCGCGTCCTGGACCAGATAGCGATGGTGCCTGGACGGCGCCGGGTCGCCCTCTTGCAGTTTAACCCGCTACCGGAATCTGCTGCGCTCTCCCGCGTAATAGCTTGCAAGGACCGCTGCCTCACGGTCGCGGCTGGGAACCGTTGCTGAGCCGCGACCATCAGGGAGCGGTCGTCGAAGTTTCGGCTGGACGCCCCAATGGGATCAGGCGGTGCGGTTCGGACGGAAATGTAGTCATCCTCGCGCTCCAGCGCCGGCGGCTTCAGCCGTCCGAGCGCGCGCTTGATCGGCCCAGTAAACGGCGGCGGCGATGCCCAGCGTCCAGGCCACGGCGGCCATCACGAAAAACGCTCCTTGCCAGCCGTAGGCGACCGAGATTCGCGCCATGTTTTCGCCGGCCAGCACGCCGCCCAGATAGCCGACACCGTCAATGAAGCCGGAAGCGGTGGCGCTGCCCTGCTTGCCGCCAAAATCGAGCGAGATGGCCCCTGCCAGATACGAGTACGGGCCGATCAGCAGGAAAGCCACCAGCGCGACCAGCCACACCGGCCACTGTTTGGAAGCGTGAAAGTCGGCGTTCCCGAGGAAGACAAGCACAATGCCCGCCAGCACCAGGCCGCAGAATATGATGGCCGCCCGGCCGCCGCGGCCCACCCGGTCGCTCAGGAAGCCGGAAAGCAGTACGGAGATGCCTCCAAAGAGCGGAAACAGACTGCTCTTCCGCGCTGCCTCGGCCCCGCTGAGACCGATGACTTGGGTGAAATACGTCGGCGTCCACAAGTTGAACGTCTCGCGCAACAGGGTGAACCCCAGGGAGAGCAGGCACACCAGCCAGAAGATTCTGCTGCGTAGGAAGGGTGCCAGGAGATCCCGGAGGCTGGCGGGCGCCGTCTTGTTGCCCTGCTCGCCGAATAGGTTGAGAGGATTCGATGGGGGTTCCGGCTGGCCGATCTCGACCGGCGATTCCTTCAGCAGCGCGAAGTTGAGAGCTAGCAGGGCCAGCATGACGCCGGCCGCCGCCAGGAAAATGCCGCGCCAGCCCAGGCCCTGATCGATCAGGAAGGCCATGAACTGGCGCGCGGCGGCGTCGCCGAACAGAAAGCTCAGGCTGACCAGCCCCATCACCGTGCCATAGGACTCGAAGGAGAACCACTTCGAGCTGATCTTGACCACACCGGCCCAGCCCAAGGACTGTACGAGCCGGTTGCCGATCCAGGCCAAGGTGAACAGCGGCACGCCTCCCCCCAGAGCAAAGAGCACCGTGAAGATCACGGAGCCGGCCATGCCGGCCAGGAAATTTCGCCGGCCGCCCTGGAAGTCGGCGATGGCGCCGCTCGGAAACTTGCCGATGGCGTAGGCCAGGACTCCCAGAGACGCGATCCAGCCGAAACGGATCTTTACGACGTCGGCGCCCACGCCCCGCGCCGCCATCTCATTGATGATCAGCGGCAGCGCCACGGAAAGATCCGAGCGGCACAGGTAATAGCCCGCGTAGCCGAGGATCAGCAGCCCGATCGTCGTCCCCTGCCAGAACACCGGTGTCTTTTGATTTTTCACCGTCGATCGCCGCCGCTCAAGCCGATTATTTTGCCACGCCGCGCCGGTCTCAGATCTCCATTTCCCGAATCGTCAGCGAGAGGTTGCGCCAGCCGCCGGGTTGAACGGCCTTTCTGGGTGGGAGGCATACAAGGTTACGCGGCGGCAGTTGCGCGAAAATGACGGCGCAATGAATATCGGGATAAAAGCGGAGACAGGAGTGTTAGCGGCGTGATTTTCCGGAGCGGTTTCCGGGTAACGGGAAACCGCCCCCTTACGGCAACCGCTCCGAATCCGCGCGTACGGTCCACGCCGAGAGAACCTGAAAATGCTGGTATAATCCGACGGAGAACTCTACGTGGCGCTTTTCGGGCCACGACCGTTGGGAGCGTGCCGACAAGCGAGGAGACATCATGAGAGACAAGAAATCCGCGTGGAGCCGGAGGGTGTTTTTGCAGGGCGCGGGGATCAGCCCGCTGCTCGGGGGGGTGGCGAGCGCGGCGCCGAAGGCCGCCACGCGAGCCGCGGCCAAGACCAACCCGGCGGGGGAAAGCATCTATGCCGAGCTGGGGGTGCGGACGCTGATCAACGGGCGGGGCGTGGCCACGTTTTATTCGAGCACGCTCATGCCGCCGGAAGTGCACCGGGCGATGGAGCGGGCGTCGGAGCACTTCGCGGAGATCGTGGAGCTGCAAAAGGCGGTGGGACAGCGGCTGGCGCGCTTCGCCGGCGTGGAGGCGGCCATGGTGTGCAGCGGATCGGCGGCCTGCATTGCCCAAGCGACGGCGGGTTGCCTGGCCGGGACGGATCCGGAGAAGATCGCCCGGCTGCCGGAGACCACGGGCATGAAGAACGAGGTCATCCTCACCCACCGCAACGTTTGGGATCGCAGCATTGCGCTCACCGGGGCAAAGCTGGTGGTGGTCAACAGCCTCGCCGAGCTGGAGGCGGCCATCAACGAGAAGACGGCGATGATGGAATACGAATACGGCGACATGGGGCCGGTGAAGCTCGAAGACGCCATCGCCCTTTGCAAGCGCCGGGGTGTGCCGTTCATGCTCGATGGAGCGCCGATGTGCCCGCCGTTCGAGCGGCTGAAGCTTCTGGCGAGCCTCGGTCCGGACCTGTTCTGCGTGAGCGGGGGCAAGGGGCTTTTCGGCCCGCAGTGCAGCGGCCTTTTGTTCGGGCGCAAGCACCTGATCGAGGCGGCATTGCGTAACGGCTCGCCCTATGAAGGCTCCATCTGCCGGCCCATGAAGGTCGGCAAGGAGGAGATCATCGGGGCGCTGGCGGCGGTCGAGTGGTCGTCGAAGCGCGATTACCAGGCCGATTGCCGCGTTTGGGAAGCCCGGATGCAGACGATCGTCAAGACGCTCTCGGCGATCCCCGGCGTCGAGGCGGAGATCTACTACCGCAAGATCGGCAACGAGGTGCCCCACACCGCGGTGCGCTGGGACGAGAAGGCGCTGGGGCTGACCAGGCAGGATGTCGTGGAGGCCCTGCGGCGCGGCGAGCCGCAGATCGAGGTGGTCGGCGGACAGGCGCGGGAGATGGTCGAGAAAGAGGCTCCGCCGCCGCTCAAGGAGCAACCGCGGTCGAGCGAGCCGGCGCGGCTGATCTCGATCGTCTCGAACACGCTAAAGCCGGGAGAGGAAAAGATCATCGCTCAACGGCTCAAAGAGATCCTCCTGCCGGCCGCCCAACGGGCTCGCCGGGCATGAAGGCCGCGGCGGCGCTGCTGATGACGGCGGTGGCGGCTGCGCAACTGCGCCCGGGAGAGCCGGCGTCGGCGGGGATGTCGGCGGCGCGGCTGGAACAGGCCGCCGGGATTCTGGCGCGCGAGGTCCAGGAGCAGCGGGTTCTGGCGGCTTCCCTAATCGTCGCCCGGCGAGGAACGATTGTGTTGCATAAAGGCTTCGGACGGCGCAGCCAGGAGTCGAACTCGCCTGCGGTCACGCCCGACACGATCTTCCTGCTCGCCTCCATCAGCAAGCCGGTCACCGCTTGCGCCCTGATGCTGCTGGTCGAGCGCGGGCTGGTTTCGCTCGACGATCCGGTTTCCCGCTACCTTCCCGAATTCAAAGGCGAGGACCGGGCCGGCGTCCGGGTGCGCGATCTGCTGAGCCACACTTCGGGCCTGCCGGATATGCTGCCGGAGAACACCGCGCTGCGCCGGGAGCACGCGCCGCTCTCCGAGTTCGTGAAGCGCACTTTCACCACGCCACTGCTGTACGCGCCGCGCACCGGCTTCCGCTACCAGAGCATGGGGGTGCTTTTGGCGGGCGAAATCGTAGAGCGGGTGAGCGGCACGCGGCTGCGGGACTTCGAGAAACGCGAGATCTTCGATCCGCTGGGGATGAAGAACAGCGCGCTGGGGATGGGCGGCAGAAAGATCTCCGACACCGCCTGGTGCCAGGAATCGCCCCGGGCCAATTCGGAAGACCTCCAAAGCTTTGGAGCGAACAGCCCCTACTGGCGTGACATGGGGCATCCCTGGGGCGGCATGCACTCGACCACCCTCGATCTGGCCATCCTGCTCCAGGCATTTCTGAACGGGGGCGCTTACGCCGGCACGCGGGTGTTCAGCCCGGCCACGGTGGCCGCCATGACCCGCGACCAGAACGCCGCGCTGCACGCGCCGTGGGGCCTCGGCTGGGGCCTGGCGGGCTCGTCGGTGTGGGCGTATTTCGGAGAGCTGGTCTCGCCGCGCACGTTCGGCCATTGCGGCGCCACCGGAACCGTGGCCTGGGCCGACCCGGAGCGTAAGTTGCTGTGCGTGATTCTGACCACGCGGCCGCTCTCGGACGACAACGGGCGGCTGTTGAAGGTTGTATCGAACGCGGTCAGCGCAGCGGTGGAGAAGCAGTAGCAAAAGGCCCGCGGCACACTCCCAAGAATGCGACCCTGGAAAGCGTGGCGATAGCAACCACAACGGCGGCCGCGCATCGGGCGCAGGCAATCAAATCCTACGGCGCGCTGGCGGCCTTGTGCTGGCTGTGGGGCACTACCTACCTGGCCATCCGGATGACGAACGAGTCGCTGCCGGTGGCCGTTTTCCTGAGCGCGCGGTTTCTGCTCTCGGGCGGCCTCCTGCTGGCGGCCTGCTTGGTGCGGAAAGATCCGCTGCCGCGGGGGCGAGAGCTGGCCGACGCGCTGGGCTCGGGTGTTGTGATACTCGGCGCCGGCAATGGCGCCTTGGTCCTGGCCGAGCATTACATCCCCAGCGGCATCGCCGCGCTCTTCATCGCCACCACACCCTTCTGGATGGTCGGGATGGATGCCCTGTTTTCGGGCGGTGAGCGGATCCATCGGCCGACGCTGGCGGGGCTGCTGGTGGGCTTCAGCGGGTGCGGCCTGCTGGTCGGGCCGGAGCTGGCGCGGGCGGGCCTTGCCACCGGCCAGTGGAAGGGGTTCCTGGCGTTGCAGGTGGGGGCGCTCGCGTGGTCGTCCGGTTCCATCTATTACCGGAACCGGCCACGGCAAGCCCACCCGATCGTGGCCGGGGCCTTCCAGCAGCTCGGAGCCGGATTGGCCGCCACGCCGTTTGCGCTGCTGCTCGACCACGCTCCGATCGCGTGGACGGCGCGGAGCTTTGGGGCCTTTCTTTACCTGGTGATCTTCGGCTCGATACTGGGCTTCAGCGCCTACGTTTATGCGCTGCACCACCTGCCGGTTTCGATCGCCTCTCTCTACTCCTACGTGAACCCGGTGGTGGCCGTGTGGCTGGGGTGGCTGGTTTACCGCGAGCCCTTCGGGCTGCGGGAGACAGCGGCGATGGCCGTCATCTTCGTGGGGCTGGGGGTGGTGAAGATGCAGGCAGGCAAATCCGGCGAATCGGGAACCAAATTAGCTTAGTCTGAGCCAAACACGCTTAATGGCGGACTTTAATATGCTGTGCGCAATTCGTGCTATCTCATAACACGCCTAGATCCCGAAGTGCTATCATATTCTAATAGCAAAACGTGCTATGCCAAAGCACATAGTGAGCACTAGCTCTCATGCGCCGTTCAAGACGGTCGGCCCGCGAACCGCCCTACTGACAACCACTCTGTACGATCGGGCGCGAACCACTTTCACCCTCGCGGATGTAGAAGAGATCACCGGATTGAACGCTGCCTCCGCCCGCAGCCTGATGCGCAGTGCCGCAGCCCGCGGCATTGTGTCGCGATTGAAGCCGGGTCTGTTTGTGCTCGTGCCGCCCGAGCTAGGCTCGGCCAGGGAGTTCTCGGGTAACCCATACATCACCGCGCGAGCACTGGCTGGCGGCGGCGACTACTACATCTCGCACTCGTCGGCGATGGAACTCCATCGTATGGTGACGCAACCGCAGTTCGTGGTTTTCACCAGCGCCAGCAAACGTCTCCGCAGCAAAACGATCCACGGCACCGAGTTCCGCTTTGTGCACCAGAAGCCCGAGTGTCTCTTTGGAGCTACCCGCCACTGGGTCACGAAGCAGGAGGCGGTCAAGGTCAGCGACCTCCATCGCACGATCATAGACGGCTTGAAACACCCGGAGTATTGCGGCGGCGTGACCGAGGTGGCAAAGGGTCTCTGGATTCGTCGTGCCGACATGAAGCCCGCCCGCCTCGTCGACTACGCGCTGCGGTTGGGTGTGGGAGCTGTGATCCGGCGACTCGGATACCTGTTGGAGATCTACGGGATCGCTGCGCGAGCGGATCTGGAGCGGCTGCGTGCCGCCTTGACCGCAACCTACGCTCTTCTCGATCCGCTCATGCCGCACGAGGGAACGTACCATTCTGGATGGCGACTGCGGTTGAACATTCCGGCTGACGAGCTCAAGGCAATCCGGAGCACATGAATTGATACCGCAACGGAACATCTCCCTGCTCGCCAACCGCCTCGCCACGGCCGGCGCCCGACGCATTCCGGAAAGCGTTCTCGAACGGGACTACTGCCTGGCGTGGTTTCTCGCCGAGTTATCCGAGAGCGAGTTGCATCGGAGAATCGCTTTCAAGGGAGGTACGGCGCTCAAGCGATGCTACTTCGGCGATTACCGTTTTTCCGGGGACCTCGACTTCACGCTCCTGGAGCCAACGCCTCTTGAGGAGATCCTTCAAGGACTGGCGCCCGTCTACGCCGCCGTTCGCGACGCGACAGGCATTGAGTTCGCGTTCGATCGCGAAGACCGGCAGAGCCATGCGAACAGTCACACCTTCTATCTGAAGTACACTGGACCGCTGCCGGCAGGAGGGAGCGTGAAGGTCGATATCACGATCCGGGAGGAACTTGTCTTTCCGCTGGAGGATCGGCCGGTGCTGCGCGGCTACGATGAGTTCGATGACCTGCCCGATAACCGAGTCGTTCAGAGTTACTCGCTCGGAGAAATCGCCAGCGAAAAAGTCATCGCGCTTGGGGATCGCGCCCGAAACGAGCCGCGCGACCTGTACGATCTCTGGTGCTTGACGACCGAGGAGGCGGTTGACCTGGCGACGCTCCTCCCGGCGATCGGCGAGAAGCTCGCTTTTCGAGGCAAGCCAACCGACGGACTTCAGGACGCGATCCTCAAGAAGGAAGCCCGCCTGAAGGCGCTCTGGCTGGCCCGGCTCGGGAATCAGATGGCCATCCTGCCGCCGTTCGAAAACGTCTTCCGAGAGTTCCGGCGCACTATGCGGCAGGCTCGTCTGCCATAACGGCCGAAGGCGCGCGCAGCATGATCTGCAAAGTCATAGCGGCGTCGAGGCTGTCAAAACGCATCTAAAGGAGCCGGCCCAAGTGCCGTCAAAGAGTGGGTGAAACGCTTAGGTGGACATGCTCAGCACCTGGAAACGAAACCTCTCGGGGGGCAGCAGGGCGGGGTGCTGATCACTGTTCAACTGGGCCCAGGCCTGGTAGGCGGCGCCGGCGAGCCTCGAGTTCAAGTAGAAGAGGAACTGGTTGGAAAAGCAGGAGATAGGCGGGGGCTGGCGAAAGGTCAGGCGCAGACCGACGGCGTTTTCCAGCACCACTCCGTGGGTCGAAACGGCCTTGTCGGAGAGCAAGGTAACGAAGCTGCTGCGGCCGGCATGGGGCCACAGGTCGGGACGCAACAGGTTCCGTAGCGCCCCTTGCGATTCAAAGGTAATCTCACACTGGCGGATCCACTCCAGGATCGAATCCCCCCATTGCCAGTGGGAAACCAGTATTAGGTAGTGCTCGGCCAGGTGCAGGGCCAGGTCGAACTTACGCCGCTCGGCCATGGAGTCGGGCGCCCAATCATCGGCGGGCAGGCTGGGCACCATCTCTTCGTCCTCGACAATGCCGGCCGCCAGGTCCATCATCTCGTTAAGAGGGGTGACTTCCGGGGCGCCTCGCACCAGCAGGGGAGGCAGCTCGTGGGTCTTCTCCCCCGGTATTTCTACGTACTTGCGATTGCCGATGATGTCCATATCACGCGGCTCCTCGGCGCTTTCCCTACCTACTCATATCGACGCCGCAGGGCCGATTCCGTTTCAATTTTACGGCAAGTGGCCCCGAGCCGTCATCCACAAAAGTTCTTATTTTGGCTGTAACTTTCTCTAATGGGACCGCCGGACGGCATCCCGGCGTGCGATATTCTGGTGGGGCTGGAAAACCGATGAACGCAGCGCGCTGGTGGAAGGCCGGGGTGGCGGGAGGATGGATGCTGCTGGCGATGGTCTCTTGCGGGAAGCGGGAGGGCGGCGGCGCTTCGGGCGATGAGGCGGCGCGCGCCTTCATCGCCCGCCACGAGCAGAAGCTCCGGCCGCTCGAGAAAGCCGGCAATTTGGCCTGGTGGAAGGCCAACCTGAGCGGCAAGGCGGAGGACTTTCAGGCCAAGGAGCAGGCCGAGAACGCGATGGACCAGGCGCTCTCCGACCCGAAGGCCTTCGCCGAGGTCAAATCGCTCCGCGACCGCGGGGGCATCGGCGATCCACTCGTCAAGCGCTCCATCGACCTGCTCTATCTGAGCTATCTCGGCAAGCAGGTGGACCCCAAGCTGCTCCAGCAGATGAATGCCAAGAGCAACGCCGTCGAGCGGACTTTTAATACTTATCGGGCCCCGGCCGGAGAGAAGAAGCTCAGCGAGAACGACGTGCGCCAGATTCTGCGGGAATCCAAGGACCTGGCCGAGCGCGAGCAGGCCTGGAAAGGCAGCAAGGGCGTGGGGCGGCAGGTGGAGCCGACCCTGAAAGAACTGGTTAAGCTGCGCAACCAGGCGGCGCAGAAGCTGGGTTTTCACGACTACTACGTCATGTCGCTCTACCTGAACGAGCAGGACGAAGGAGCGCTGCTGGCGCTGTTTGCGGAACTCGACGATCTGACGCGCCAGCCGTTTCAGGACATGAAAACGCGGCTCGACCGGAGGCTCGCCCGGCGCTACAAGATCCCAGTGGAACGGCTGCAGCCGTGGCACTACGAAGATCCGTTCTTCCAGGAGGCCCCGCAACTCGGGCGGGTCAGCCTCGACTCTGTTTTCGCCAAGAAGGATGTCCTGCAAATCTGCCGCGATTTCTACGCCGGGATCGGGCTGCCGATCGACGATGTGCTCCAGCGCAGCGACCTTTACGAAAAGGAAGGCAAGAGCCCGCACGCTTTTTCCACCGATATCGACCGCGAAGGCGACGTCCGCGTGCTGGCCAATATCCGCCCCAACGAATACTGGATGAACACGATGCTCCACGAGCTGGGGCACTCGGCCTACTCGAAGAACATCGACCGGCAGTTGCCCTACACGCTCCGCGCCGACGCGCACATTCTGGTGACCGAAGGGATCGCCATGATGTTCGGGCGGGTGGACCGGCGAGCCGAATGGCTGCGGCCGAGCCTCGGCCTCGACGCCCGGCGGGCCAGGCGGCTGGGAGCCGAGGCGCGGCGGGCGCTACGCATGGAGTCTCTGATCTTCAGCCGCTGGTGCCAGGTGATGCTGCATTTCGAGCGCGGCCTCTACGCGAACCCGGATCAGGACCTCTCGAAACTGTGGTGGGACGCGGTGGAGAAATACCAGGGTCTGCGGCGGCCGGAAAACCGCTCGGAGCCGGACTATGCCTCCAAGATCCACCTGGTGACGGCGCCAGTCTACTATCACAACTACATGATGGGGGAGCTGTTCGCCTCGCAGGTCCATCACGCGCTGGCCCGCGAGCTGGGGGTGCGGGATCCCGGGGCCTTCGCTTATGTCGAGCGCAAGGCGGTCGGCGGGTTTCTGAAGGAAAAGGTCTTTGGCCCCGGCGCCCGATACCCGTGGAACGAGCTCACCAGGCTGGCCACCGGCGAGCCGCTGACCGCGGAATACTACGCGCAGGATTTCGTGAAAGAGTAAGGCAGTCAGAACCGAATCCAACCGTTGTCTACGACTGCCTTGCAGACGATGCCGGCGCCCAATAGGGTGACGACCGCGGCGCTGCCTACCGGCAGGACGCGGGTCATCCAGCCTGAAGGGGTCAGCCGGCTCAGCAGCGGACCCGACAAGATCATGGCAGCGCCGATCGAGATCAGCACCGCCGCCAGGCCCAGGCTGAACGCGACGAGGATCACCAGCCCGAAGACGAGGCGGTGAACCGACACGGCCAGCAGCAGCACGACCATCGCCTCCGGGCACGGCACCAGGCCGCCGGAAACGCCAAGGGAAAGCAACTCGCCGCGGGAGACGCCGGGCGCCTGGGGGCGCGGGTGCTCGTGAGAATGCCCGTGAGAGTGTTCGTGCGGATGCTCGTGGAGATGCTCACCAGGGTGGTCGTGATCGTGGCCGTGAGTGTGGGGATGGGAGTGATCGTGGCTGTGCTGGTGCTCCCCGCCGCGCCATCGCAGGCGCAGCATCCAGATCCCCATGCCGACCACCAGCAAACCGCTCGACACCGACAGCCAGGGGTAGACGCGGTCCAGCAAGACGTAGCGCGAGGCGAACAGGGTCAGAAAGCCGAGGATGAAAACGCTGGAGGTATGGGTCAGGGTCACGACCGAGCCCAGGTAGGCGGCGTCCCAGAGCGTGCCTCGGGAGCCGACCAGATAGGCGGCGACGATGGTTTTGCCGTGACCCGGCGTCAGCCCGTGGGCCGCACCGAGAAAAAATGCGATCCCCAGGGTGAGCAACAGGAACCCGGGTCCGGCGCCCGGCCCGGTGAGGCGCTCTTCCAGGCGCCGGCGCTCGGGAGATACCTGGGCCCCGGCGAGGGCTGCGGCTGCCAGGCAAAGCGCCGTTAACAGAACAACTTTCTTCATCCGCCAGCAGCCATTGTAACGCCGGGCCGGGTGGATCGGCGGGGGCGGTCCGGGAAGCTAGCGACACGGGCTACTGCGGGGCCGGGCTGCACTCGGACTTCTGGGTCGCCACGGTGAGGGCCAGGTGCAGCACCCGGCGGGTGTCGCGGGGGTCGATCACGGCGTCCACGTGGCCGCGAGCGGCGGCGAAGCGCGCGTCGAGCCAGCGCTCGTAGTCGGCGCGGGTGCGGTCCATGGCTTCCTTCAGGTCCTCGGGCAGCACCTGGCCGCTCGAGCGAAGCTTTTCGATCTCCGACGCAAACAACGCCTGTACGGCCGACTCGCCCTCCATCACCCCCACCCGCGCCGTCGGCCAGCTAAAACTAAAGCTGGGGTCGAAGCCCTGCCCGGCCATGGCGTAGTAGCCGGCGCCGCTCGCGTGGTTGAGCGTGACGACGATCTTGGCCACGCGCGCGCAGGACATGGTTTCGACCATCTCGGCCCCGGCCCGAATGATCCCGCTCTGCTCGGCCTCCGGTCCCACCATGAATCCGGATACATCCTGCAAATAGACCAGCGGCACGCCGAGCCGGCTGCAGTTTTCGACGAAGTAGGAGACCTTGCGGGCCGACTCGGTATAGACAATACCCCCGATGCGCGGCTTGCCGCCGGCCTGGAAGAAGCCGCGGCGGTTGGCGATCAGCCCCACCGGGATCCCCAGCAGCCGGGCGTTCGCGCAAAGCATCTCCGGGGCGAAGTCGGCCATGAACTCCAGGTAGCCGCGCTGGTCGAAAACGCGGAAGACGATTTCCTGGATGTCATACGGCAGCCGGTGATCGGCGGGCAGCGTTTCGTAGATCTCGTTCTCGTGAAGCAGCGGCGGCGAAGGCTCGCGCGGCGCTCGCGTCTCGGACCGTGGCAGGTCCTCGATCAGCCGGCGGACCAGCTTTAGGCACTCCTCATCGTTGGCCGGGCGATAGTGGGCGACGCCGCTGATGGCGTTGTGCATAGCCGCGCCGCCGAGCGTCTCGGCATCGACCGTTTGACCGGTTGCGCCCTTCACCAGGTTCGGCCCGCCGAGGCCCATGAAGCTGGTCTTCTCGACCATCAGGATCACGTCGCTCAGCGCCGGCAAATAAGCGCCGCCGGCGATGCACGGCCCCATGACCGCCGCGATCTGCGGCACGCGGAGATCGCGGCGCATCTTCGAGCTGTAGTAAAAAATGCGGCCGGCCCCGTATTGGCCGGGGAAGATGCCGTCCTGGTAAGGCAGATTGACGCCCGCGCAATCGACCAGGTAGACGATGGGCACATGATGCCGCATGGCAATCTCCTGGCTGCGCAAAATTTTGGTGATGGTCTCCGGCCACCAGGCCCCCGCCTTCACAGTGGCGTCGTTGGCGACCACCACCACCGGCCGGCCGGCGACCGACCCGACGCCGGTGACGACCCCGGCGGCCGGCGCCTGGCCTTCGTAACGGTCATAGGCCACAAGCAACCCGATCTCGAGAAAGAAGCTGCCCGGATCGAGCAGCTTTTCGAGGCGCTCCCGCGCCGTCAGCTTGCCGGCTTTGTGCTGTTTCTCGACGCGCTTCTCGCCGCCGCCCAGCCGCAGGCGCTGCTCTAGCTTCAGCAGCTCCTCGACCAGGCGCCGCATGTGCAGCCCCCGCGCCGCCCGCTCGCGCGCGTTCGGCGTGGTCAGACCCGGCTGTGGCTGGAAAATCGCTTCGGGCGTTCCCATGGCCCTCTATCCGGATGGTAGCACGGCAGGATCGAGGCTCACCGAAGGTGGCGGGGCGGTCCCACGCAGATCAAATGGGGGCCCGTTCCAGACTGGTGATGAACTGGATTCCCGGGACCACCTTTTGGCTCAGACGCAGATCATTCGTGAGGAAGAGGTCCGTGCCGGCGGCCGCGGCGCAAGCCAATTGAACAGCGTCTGGTCGCGGGATGCTGCGATCCTGGCGGATTCGAGCATACAGGGAGGCGGCCTTAAGATCAAATGACACGAGGCTTATGCGAGGGCTTCGAAAGAAGGTCAAGTAACGCTCGATGACATCCGCGTTACCTCTGCCTGTAGGTACCACGAGGACTTCTCCGACTGTCAGCGTGCTTGTGAGCAGTTGGTCCCCTCGCGACAGCATGCTGCTCCGCAGCCGCTTCACTTGGCTTCCTAGAGTCGGGTGCTCCTCAAAGAGATAAATGAACAGATTGGAATCCCAGAAAATCTTTGCCAGGACGCCCTCCTACCAGTCACTGCCGCGTATGCGGCGGTCCATCAATAAGCCAAACAGGTATGCATAATCCCTCAGGTCGTTGATGACCGTCGTCTTCTGAAGCGGGCACCTGGACACCGCTTCATCGACCTGGCTCCGCGACAGGCGTTGATTGATCCGTCTCCCGGCCCGGTAGAACCAGATCCCGCTTTCGCCTTGAACTCTGTGCGTGAATGCCAGTCCCGTCGCAGTATGAAACTGCTCGTCCTGATGATCCTTAATCCGGTCCCAAACCCGGTCCGTGAGCGCGCCGATTGGCGGGGCCTCGCGGTCTTTGCTGTCCCATTCCTCACGCTCTCTGGCTACAAATGCGTCACCGCCTCCAACGTCGGCCCACAACTCCTTTCCTATACCCCACATCTGAAGAACTGGATCGCGCTCCTCGTCGGCTAGCTCCGCGCTCGAGCAGTACTCTTTCTCATACCAGTCCAGAAGATAGTGATAGGAACCCGGCAGGCCCGAGCGCTGCGGCGTTGTTTTTCCTTTTCGGGCCGCATGGAAATCATCTCCGGGCCGAAACAGACGATAGGCGCCATCGCCGAGCTTGTAAAACATGCGGTACCGGGCGGAGCTCGGCTCCGCGTTAGCGACGTTGTGCTGATAAATGTGCGCCGGCACGCCCGCGCGGACCTCGGAATGAGCCTTCTCCAATTTCAGGCGATCCAGGATTTCCCGCGCGGAGAACGATTCCCGTTGGGCGTGGGCCCGGTGCAGCAGAGCTAGCGCAACCCAGCACTCATCGGCCACGAGAATCTCGTCCGCAGCTACCATATACGTTCCCAATTACTTACAATACATGGTATACAAGTATTTGTCAAGGGTCGCCTTCCGGCCGGGTTAGGTCAGGCCGGCCGGCGCGTGGCCTTCGCAACCGCAGACCTCGGACCAGGGACCGCCGTACGGCTATTTCCGGATGATGATCTCGACTCTGCGGTTCCTCTGCCGGCCATCCGGATCGTCGGACCCGTCCGGCTTGGTGTTCGGGGCAATGGGCTTCTTGGCGCCGAACCCCTGGGTCTCGAACCGGACGCTGCGAAGATTTTCTTTGCTGACGAACCAGGCCTTCACCGACTCCGCCCGCCGTTCCGAGAGCTTTTGATTGTACGCATCGGAACCTTTGGCATCGGTGTGGCCTTCAATGCGCACGGAGCCTTTCGCTTTTTCGCGGACAATCTGGGCGGCCTGGGCGAGAGTCGGCCGGGCTTTCGGCAGGATGTCGGCCTTGTCGAAATCAAACAGGACGTCGGCCGCCAGGTCGATTCGCACCTCGGTGGGGGATTCTTTTACCTCCAGGCTTTGGACCTTGCCGCCGATATCCTCGATGCGAAACACCAGATCGAGAACCTTGGTCTGGAGATCGGAGATCCGTGAGACCGTGGATTGCTGAGCGGTCGCCGGCGCGAAAAGCGCCAGCACCCCGAGCGAGCAGATCCCGGTGACGAGCATCGAATGGCTTTTCACTTCATCCCTCCCGGCTCCGGGCTACCGGCTAATAGCAACGTCCTCCATCGGGATAAAGTGCGGAATTTCGACCGTGATCTTCTGGACGTCATCGGGGGGAGCGGGAAACTTGGCCCAAACTGCGGCCTGGGACTTCGTCGCAATCTCCGGGACATTGTCGCTGCAAAGGCAGTTCTTGTCGCTATCGGCTACCACGAAATATTTCTTCTTGGACGCCGCATCAATCAGGTGAACTCCGGACACATTGGCGTAATTCCTGAAGCCGTCTCCGTTGAGTTTGCCATAGATGCTGAATCCCTTGTCGGCGTCGTTGTAAATCGTGAACTTTAGCGTAACTATACCCGTTGTGCGCTTGAGTTCATTGATCGCCACTCTAACTCCCGCATACTCGCCGTCGCTGGTGGCCAGCGCATTAGCCGCCGGCGGAGGAGCCGATGGCGCCGCCGGGCTTGCGGGCGGGGACGAGGGTTGCGCGGCCGGCGTCGAAGCCTGCTGCGGCGCCGGAGTTCCCGATTGCTGTGGGGTAGGTGGCTGATTTTGGCTGCAAGCCGAAAACGCTGCGGCCATCACCAATAGCGCAGCGATCCAAGACGAACGAGCGTTCTTAGACATGGTGTTCCCTTCCAGCGCGTAAGCCTATCACCTCGGAAAACAAGGAACTGGGGCCGGTCGGAAACAAAGATGGATGACGGTGTGGATTTACCGGCTCCAGTCCACGTGCCCCGGCTATCGGGACGCCAATAGTGTACACCGGAACGCCGGCTTTGCGGATGCACTTTATTCGGCCTGCTGGATGCTCTTGCGGGCCTGCGGGTTGTCGAAGTCTAGCGGCGCCCCAGAGTGGGGACGTCGCGTTCCGCGCGGCCGGAGCCACTCGCCCGGCCGATCTCCGCGATGCGCTGGCGAAGCTCCGCCAGCAGCCGGTCGGCGTCGCGCACGGTCATTTGGGAAGTGACGATCGGCGCTCCGAAGCGCAGCTCGACCGGCCCCGGGCGCACCACCAGCGTCCCCGTGCGGTGAATCTCCCGTGTGCCGATGATTCCCATGGGCACGATCGGAACGCCGGCTTTAATGGCGATGTAGGCGACGCCGGGCTTGAACTCGCGCATCTGGCCGTCGGGGCTGCGGCCGCCCTCGGGAAAGATGACCAGTGGCACGCCTTCGGCGACTCGCCGGGCAGCCCCGGTTAAGTTCCGCACCGACGACCGCAGGTCCTCCTTCACCGGAAAGTGCCCCGCCCGGCGCATATGCCAGCCGAGGAACGGGATCCGGAACACGTACTCTTTGGCCAGGATGCGAAAGTCCCACGGAATATAGCCGAACACCAGGGGCGTGTCGATGAGGCTGAGATGATTCGAGCAGAATACGTAAGTGGCGCCGGCGGTGAGATTCTCCAGGCCGCTGACCGTGACCTTCACGCCGCTCACGGCCATGACCATACGCGCCCAGCGCCGGGCAATCCTATGCTGCGCCCGCCCCGTGCCGTCGAAGATGGACGCGACAAGCGAGAGGCTGGCCATGAAGGCCGTGACGAGACAGATCAGGGGATCGGTCCACAGAAGGGCGCGGAACACAGAGCTTTGGCCTCTCCTACCAGGAACAGGGATCCGGTCACCACGATTATATCCGCCTCGGAAGCAGCGGCGCGCGCGGCGACGAGCGCTGCGGGCAGGCTTTCGGTTACATTCACGCTCGGATGGTGGTGAGCCACGATGCCGGCGAGAACTCCCGGGTTGAGCGCCCGCGGCTGGCTGACCCGGGTAAGCAGCACTCGATGCGCCAGGGGAAACAGGATGCCGGCCACCTCCTCCACCGCCTTGTCGCGCATGGCGGCGTAGATGAGCCAGATGCGCCGGCCATCGTAGTGCCGTTCGAGGTGCCGTGCAAGCGCCCGCGCCCCGGCCGGATTGTGGGCCCCGTCGAGCAGCACCGCGGGCTTCGAGCCGACCTGCTCGAGCCGGCCGGGCCAGCGCGCCTCGCGCAGCCCACGCTCGATCGCCTCCGTCTCGACGCCGAGCAGGTGGAGAGCGGCGGTCGCCACCAGCGCGTTGGCCACCTGGTGCTCGCCCGCGAGCCCCAGCTCGACGCGGACCCGGGCGCCCGATGGCCCGACGGCGACGAAGCGATAGCATCCGCCGTCGTGCGTGACCTCCTCGGCGCGCCAATCCTCACCGGCGCGGACAACGCGGATGCCCAGCTCGCGCGCCCGGGCTTCCAAGACTTCAGCCGCCTCCGGCCGCTGCGGCGCAAAGACGGCCGGGACTCCCGGTTTCAGGATGCCCGCCTTCTCCGCCGAGATCGAAGCCGCCGCCTTGCCCAAGAAAGCCTCATGATCGAAGTCAATGGGGGTAATGACGGCGACCTCCGGACGAACCACATTGGTTGCATCGAGCCGCCCTCCCAGGCCTACCTCGACTACCGCGACCTCCACGCCGGCGCGGCGGAAGTGGTAAAGCGCCATGGCCGTCATGCACTCGAAATAGGTCGGGTGCATCTCCAGGGTTCCGTCGGCCAGGAGCTGTTCCACCGCCCGCTGGACCGCCTCGAACGCGGAGCAGAAATCGGAGTCGGCAATCTCTTGCCCGCTAACCTGGATCCGCTCGTTGATGCGGACCAGGTGGGGCGAGGTGTAGAGGCCCGTTCGAAGGCCCGCTGCGCGCAGGCCGGCCTCAACCATGGCCGCCGTCGAGCCTTTGCCGTTGGTGCCGGCGATGTGGGCGCTGCGGAAAGCGCCCTGCGGCCGGCCCAGCTTGTCGAGCAAGGCCTCGATGCGCTCCAGGCCCAACTTGGCCGATTTCACCTCGTTGCCAAGGGAAAGGAGATACCGAACGGAGTCTGCGTAGGTCACGGACCGCTGCCTTGTGGGACCTGACTAAGGGCGCCCCGGCTCGGAAACAACGGGCCCGCAGAGAAAATCCAGGGCGCGGGCGATCCAGCCCTTCAGGTCGGCGCGCCGGACCACGGCGTCCAGCATGCCATGTTGGAGCAGAAACTCGCTGCGTTGGAATCCTTGCGGCAGCTTCTGCCGGATGGTCTGCTCGATCACGCGCGGGCCGGCGAAGCCGATCAGGGCATGCGGCTCGGCGATGTTGAAATCGCCCAGCATGGCGTAGCTGGCAGTGACGCCACCCGTGGTGGGGTCGGTGAGAATGCTGATATAGGGCACACGCGCTTCATCGAGGCGCATCAGGGCGCACGAAATCTTGGCCATCTGCATCAGGCTCACGGCGCCTTCCATCATGCGGGCGCCGCCGGAGGCCGAAAGGATCAGCAGCGGCCGGCGCGTGTCGAGCGCCCGCTCGATGGCCCGGGTGATCTTCTCGCCCACGACGCAGCCCATGCTGCCGCCGATGAAACGGTATTCCATCGAGCAAACAATCACCGGACGGCCGTCGAGTTTTCCTTCGGCGGCGACTAGGGCGTCGTTCAGCCCTGTGGCGCTCCGGTTCGCCTCCAGGCGCTGCCGGTAAGGCTTCTGATCCACGAACTGCAGCGGGTCGGCCTAGGTCAGCTCCGTGTCCGTCTCGGTCCATTGGCCGTCATCGAGCAACTGCGCCAGCCGGGTGCGGGCGTCCACACGGAAGTGGTAATCACACTTCGGGCAGACGTTCAAGTTGCCTTCGAGGTCCCGCTTCCAGATGATCTGGCGGCACCCTTCGCACTTGATCCACAGGCCCTCGGTACGGACCTTTCGGCCCTCCGGCGGCTCCTCAGGCGGCTTGTCCTTCTTGAACCAGGGCACGGTCAGTATTCGATCGCGGTCAGTACTCGATCCCTCGCTGGGCCAGAATCCCCTGCTCGAAGGGGTGCTTGATCTGCTTGATTTCGCTGACCAGATCGGCGGCCTCGATCAGCTTGGGAGGCGCGTTGCGGCCGGTACAGATCACGTGCAGCGCCTCCGGCCGCGCTTTCAGGTCGGCTACCACCCGATCGATGTCGATCATGCCGTAGTGGACGGCGTAATTGATCTCATCGCAGATGATCATATCAAACCGCCCGGCGTGCATCTCCTCGCGCACCATGGCCCAGGCGTCTTCGACCAGCTTGACGTCGGCCGGGTCGGGTTTCTCCGCTCCGATCTTGACGAAGCCCCGGCCCATCACCCGAATCTCGAACAGCCCGTCCGGCAGCATCTTGGCCGTGTCGAGCTCGCCGTAATGCCAGGAGCCCTTGATGAACTGCACCATCAGCACCTTCAGCCCCTGGCCGACGGCGCGAAACGCCGTCCCCATGGCGGCGGAGGTTTTGCCCTTACCGTTGCCGGTATAGACGATCAGGAGTCCCTTGGTTTCGGCCATATTCTGGATCGTGGGTCGGTGGAAAATCTTCCGCAGGGCCCGCGACCCACGTTCTATTTCGCATACGGATGATTCTTCAAGATCGCAAATGCGCGGTAAATCTGCTCGGCCAGGATCACCCGGGCCAGCTCGTGAGGCAACGTGAGCCGGGAGAGTGAGAGCACAAACTGCGCCTTCTGCCGTGTCGATTCGGCGAGGCCGTCGGCGCCGCCCACCAAGAATAGCAATTCCCGCACGCTGCTGTTCTGGGCCTTCTCGACCAGGGCGGCCAGCTCCCGGGAACTCAAGTGGCGCCCCGCCGGGTCCAGGACGACCTTGTAAGCCTTGTCGCTCGCGTCGAGCGCCGCTTCGTTCCTCACCTGCTGCATGCGAAAGTCGCAGAAGCGGCCGATGCGCCGGGCGTATTCTTCCGCCAGTTGGTTTGCCGCCCGGTCGCGCGGCCGGCCGATATAGAGCAGGGAAATCTTCAGAGCAGCCTTTCCACCACCACCACGTTGGGGCAGCCGTTGTCCCTGGTTCCGTGATGGTAGTGCACCCCCACTTCGCGAAAGCCGAGTTTCTCCACCAGCTTCCGGCTGCTGATGTTGTGCTCCAGGAGGTAGCCCACCAGCTTGTGCAGGCCGCGCGCCCGCGCCTCGGCGATCAGCGCCTCGCCCAGTAACTGCCCCACGGCGTGCCGCCGCCACGCCCGATCCACGTAGACCGACATCTCGGCCATGGTCGAGAAAACGGCGCCGTCGCGATAGGGTCCGAGCGATCCCCACCCCACCGGCTGGCGGAAGCTCTCGGCCAGCAAGAACTGAAAGCGGGGATTTTCAAGCCAGCGCTCCACCTCCCCCAGCGGGCAGCGCTCGGTGGCGAACGTGGCCAGGCGGTCTTCGATTCCCTGGTTATAAATGCGCCAGATGACGGGGGCGTCGGCCGGGCGCGCTATTCGAATCTCAAAACGGGCGCCGGGGGAGGCGGCCGGTTCCATGGCTTACCGGGCCTCCTCGATCGCGACGCGCCGGGCCGTTTTCCAAAGCCGCTCCAGGTCGTAATATTTCCGGGCTCGCGTCGAAAAGATGTGCACGATGAAGTCGCCGTAATCCATCAGCACCCATTCCGCCTGCTTGTAGCCTTCGATGCTCGCCGGACGGACCCCTTCGCCCTTGAGCTGTTTCTCTATTTCATCGCTGATGGCCTGGTTCTGCCGGGAATTCAGGCCGCTGCAGATCACAAAGGTGTCGGTAAAGCTGGCGACTTCCTTCAGATCGAGGACCGAGATGTCTTCTGCCTTCTTTGCCTGGGCCGCTTCTACAGCGACCTGCCAAGCTTCCATCCAGTACTCCCTCTCTCACGGAGCGCGGCAAATCTCTTGGAGCCGCGACCGTAAGGGGGGTGGTCTCACGTTAGCGGGGACCACTCCCGGACGGCCGGGAGTGCGCCAGGCCCGAAAACGCGAGCGGAACACCGCCCTATCCCACCATTGTAGACGGAAACCGGCCCGGAGCGTCTAAAATAGAGGGTTCATGAGTCGCTCGTTGGTGTTGCTGATCCTGGCCACGGGGGTATGCCTGCGAGGGGCCGACGTGTCTTCGGCGGAGGCCAATCTGCGGCGGGTGCAGGCTTTGGTCCAGGCCGGCGCGGCGCCGCGCTCCGCCCTGAAGGCGGCCCAGGAGCAGCTCCGGGACGCGCGCAACGAGCAAGTCCTCCGCCGGACGCTTTACAGCGGCAACGTCGCGCCGCAGGACGTGTCCGAGATGGTGCGCGCCGCCGGGGAGCTGCGGGCGCGCGCCGGGGAAAACCTGGCCGCCCAGGAAAAGCTGGCCGCCGCGGGCGTGGTCCCGGCTGGTTCCACGCAGAAGTGGCGGGAGGACCAGGCCTTCGCCGAGCAGCAGTGGGAGCTGGCCCAGTCGCGGGCCAAGCTGGTCGAAGAACTGGCCGAGATGGCGCGCCGCGAAGCCGATCTCGAGGAGCAAGGGCGAGCTGATCTCGATCTTGCCATCCTCTCGGCCGGCAATGGAACACTGACCGGCCAGGATTTCTTCCGCGTCGAAGCGGCGTTCTTCGAGCAGTTCTCCCACCCGCTGCCCGTCAGCGCGCGGGGCGAGACGGCCGTCCACCGCAGCCTGGGCTTCGACCACCGCGAGCGCTTCGACGTGGCGCTCAACCCCGACCAGGAAGAAGGCCGCTGGCTGATGCGCCTGCTCGAGCGCCTCCGCGTCCCCTACATCGCCTACCGCCGAGCTGTGGCCGGCAAGGCCACCGGAACGCACATCCACGTCGGTTTGCCCAGCCCGCGGCTGTGAGGGCAATGAAGAACCCATGGCTTCCGGGCGGAGCGCCCCCGCGCCGGGGCGGTTTCCTTCCGCTATATTAGGGAAATGTTTCGCCGGATTCGACTCGCCTGCTTTGCCATCCTGTGCCTGCTGGCCGCAGGCGCCCTCGCCGCCGCCGTTCCCACGCCGGAGTCGCACTTCGGCCACAAGATCGGCGCCGACCGGACGGTGCTCGATTGGGCCAAGGTGGTCGACTATTTCCGGCTGCTCGAGAAATCAAGCGACCGGCTGCGGTTCCAGGAGCTGGGCAAGACCACCGAAGGCCGGCCCTTCATCCTGGTCGCGATCTCCTCCCCGGAGAACATCGCCAACCTGGAGCGCTACCGGCAGATCCAGGCCAAGCTGGCCGATCCCCGGCAGACCAATCCGGCCGAAGCCGAGCGGCTCATCGCCGAAGGCAAGACGGTGGTCCTGATCACCTGCTCCATCCACTCGACTGAGATCGCCTCCACCCACACGGCGGTCGAGTACGCCTACAAGCTGCTCACCGAAGACAACCCGCGCCGCCGGGCGATCCTGGCCAACACCATCCTGCTGCTGGTCCCCTCGCTGAACCCCGATGGCGTCGATATCGTGACCCGCTGGTACCGCCGGCAGCTCGGCGCCCCGTACGAAGGCAGCGCCCCGCCCGAGCTGTATCACCACTACGTGGGGCACGACAACAACCGCGACTGGTACATGTTCACGCAGGCCGAAACACGGCTGGCGGTGGCCAAGGTCCACAACGTCTGGCATCCCCAGATCGTTTACGACGTCCACCAGATGGGCGCGTACGCGGCCCGCATTTTCGTTCCGCCGTGGCTCGACCCGATCGAGCCCAACATCGACCCGGTCATCGCCCAGGAAGTCAACATGATCGGAGCGGGCATGGCCGCGGACCTCACCGCCGCCGGCAAGAAGGGCGTGGTGATCAACGCCATGTACGATTACTGGACGCCCGCCCGCCACTACCAGAGCTATCACGGCGGCCTGCGCCTGCTCACCGAATCGGCCAGCGCCCGCATCGCTTCGCCGATCGCGGTCGAGGCCGGTCAGCTCGATACCAACGCGCTCGGCTACAACGCCCGCCAGCGCGCCTGGAACTACCTGGAGCCCTGGATGGGCGGCGAGTGGCGCCTGCGCGACATCATCGATTACCAGTTAATCGCCTGGGAATCGTGCCTCTACCAGGCGGCGTTGCGCCACGAGGACCTGCTGCGCAACTTCTACGGCATCGGCTGGCGGGCAGTCCATCGCAAAGACCCCCCCTACGCCTTCGTCATTCCGCGCCGCCAGCCCGATCCCAATGCCATGACGCGGATGCTGGAGGTTCTGGAATTCGGTCAGGTCGAGATCGACCGCGCCCGCCAGCCCTTCCGCGGCGGCGGCAACGATTACGAGGCGGGAGATTACGTCATCCGCCTGGCGCAGCCCTACGGCAGTTTTGCCAAGGCGCTCCTCGAGCGGCAGCATTACCCCGACCTGCGCGAGTATCCCGGCGGCCCGCCGAAGCGGCCCTACGACGTCACGGCTCATACCTTGCCCCTGCTGCTGGGCGTGCATGCCGACACCGTCGAAGCGGTCTTTGACGCCGCCCTCGATCGGGTGGGAAAGGTCGGCCCGGAGCCCGGTAGCGCAGAGCCGGGCGACAAGCTGGCTCTTTCCCCGGCCCTCAGCAACTGCTGGACCGCCGTCAATCGCCTGCTCCAGGCCGGCGCCGAAGTTTCACGAGATCCTCGAGATGGAACATTCCTGGTGACCAACACCGGCCCGGCCCGGTCCCTGCTGCCGGAAATGGCCCGCTCGCTCGGCTTGCGATTCGCCAGCGCCGGCGGAGCCTCCGGACGCCGCCTGCGTCCACCGCGCATCGGTCTTTACAAGAGTTTCGTCCCGAACATGGATGAAGGCTGGACCCGCTGGATCCTCGAACAGTTCGACTTCCCTTACACCAGCTTGCTGAACCGGGACATCCGCGCCGGGCGGTTGATCGACAAGCTCGACGTGATGATCCTGCCCGACGCTACGACACGCACGATGGACGCCGGCGCCGGCGGCGGAGAAGATCGACGGAGTTCCGGCGGAGCGATGCCCCCGGAATACTCGGGCGGCTTGGGCGAGCCCGGTGCGGCGGCCCTCAAAGAATTTGCCGCCGCCGGCGGAACGATCCTGGCCTTCAACCGCGCCTCGCTTTACGCGATCGAGAAACTGGGCGCAGGCGCCCGCAACGTACTCTCCGGCGTCTCGAACCGTGATTTCTACGCCCCGGGGTCCTTGCTGGAGGCGAGCGTAGATACCGCTCATCCGCTGACCTACGGAATGGAGAAGGCAGTAGCGGTTTGGTTCGAGTCAGGTCCGGCTTTCGAGGCTGTGGCGAACGGCCCCAACCCGGCCGCCGCGGCCGTGGTGAAGTACGGCGCCGGCAATCCGCTGGTTTCGGGCTGGCTGCTGGGCCCCAAGCTGCTCGAGAATCGCGGCGTCGTGATGGACGCTCCCGTAGGCAAGGGGCACGTCATCTTGTTCGGCATGCGCCCGCAGTATCGTGCCCAGAGCTATGCGACCTTCAAGCTGTTTTTCAACGGGCTGATCGCTTACCAGACCACCCCGAACCCGTGACCCGTCAGGTAACAGGCCAGCGCCAGACCGCCCCAGGCGCCTCCTATCAGCACCGACAGGGCAACCCAGTTCCCCCCACTCAAATGACCGCGCCTGCGCACAAGCTGGGCCCAGCCCGCCAGCGCTGCGGCCACTCCCGCCACAACGGCGCCCATCGAAAGCAGCAGAGCCGCCTGCGCCACCGGCCAGATCGGCAGAGGAAGCTGGACGCGGCCTGCGCCGCCGACAGCCTGAGTGTACGCCACCTGGCTCAGGAATACCGCCAGCGTCAGCAGCAAGGCGGAAGCGGTCAGGGTCACGCCCCAAGCCGCGCCCGGCGCTACCGGCAGCGCCGGCAACTCCAGGCGCCGGCTCAGCACGGCCAACACCACCGCGAAAGCCACGGCCAGAACCCACGTCAATGCAGCCGGCGAGCCCTGGCCCTGGCCGCGAGCCATCGCGGTCAGGCCCGATAGGAGCAGCCCGAAAACGCCGCCCGAGGCCGCCGCCGCCAAGGCGTTGGCCACCCTCTCCATCCGGCGGTCCACGGCGTTGTTCGGCGCGCCGGCTTCGGAATCGGTTTCACGTTTCATAACTTGTTTTTTACCAAAAAAAGCCTCCGCGCCGAGGGTTTCTTCGGCGCGCCCCGTTTATACATTCGGGAGCACAGTCCGATGTTACACCTGATGCACTTTCGAATGCTGGCGACGGATTTGGGAGTGGTGTTTGCCGCTCCGCCGATCGGGGCGTTGATCCGCGGTCTAAACCGCGGCTATCCCAGCCGGAAAACCGCCCGCGGGCGCAAGCAAGATCTGTATTACGAGAACGGGGTTGCCATCCCGGTCGGGGATCTGGGTTCGAGATTCTGATGAAAGGGTTCGGCCGAAGGGCCGGCGCTCCTTCCTTGCAACAACCGTTAATTTCTACCCCCCAATCCAAGTTTGCCTCTTGCGCGCGAATCTTTCCCCGGATGATGCCGTCTTGTGTATGGAGGGCAAATCACCCGACGAAAACGGAAGAAAGAAAAGGAAACCATGTCCAAACGCATCATCCACAATCTTAGCGATGACAATATCGACCGCCGCGGGTTCCTGCAATGTATGGCCTGGGCCGGCACGGGACTACTTTGGAGCCTGCAGGGCGGCGTCGGCTATAGCCAGCTCGTGTATCCCGCCGGCCACAAGTCCCACGCCGATTTGAGCTTCGTCCAGATCAGCGACAGCCACATCGGGTTCAACAAAGAGGCGAACAAAGACGTGATCGCCACCTTGCAGGAGGCCGTCGCGAAGATCAACGCCCTGCCTACGCCGCCGGCGTTTCTGATCCACACCGGCGACATCACCCATCTCTCGAAACCCGGGGAATTCGACGCCGTCGACCAGATCCTCAAGAGCGTCAAGACGAGCCGCGTATTTTACGTGCCCGGCGAGCACGACGTGCTCGGCGACAACGGCAAGCTCTACCTGGAGCGTTACGGAAAGGAAACCGGCGCGCAGGGCTGGTACAGCTTCGATCAGAAAGGCGTTCACTTCGTCGGGCTCGTGAACGTATGGAATCTCAAGGCCGGCGGCTTGGGCGCGCTGGGCGAAGAGCAACTGGAGTGGCTCGAGAAAGATCTCGCCCCGCTTTCGAGCAGCGCGCCCGTCGTGCTGTTTGCCCACATCCCGCTGTGGTCGGTCTATCCGGAGTGGGGCTGGGGCACCGACGATGCGGCCCAGGCGCTCGGCTATCTGAAGCGCTTCGGCTCGGTCACCGTCCTCAACGGCCACATCCACCAGACGATGCAGAAGGTGGAAGGCAACGTGACGTTCCACACCGCGGCATCCACGGCATTCCCTCAGCCGAAGCCGGGCGCGGCGCCATCTCCCGGGCCGATGAAGGTTCCGCCGGAGCAGCTCCGCAGCCTGCTGGGCGTAACCGAAGTAAGTTATGTCGAGGGCCGGCACGCCCTCGCGATCGTGGATTCTTCGCTGGCGTCGAGCGGGGCCGCCGAAACGACCCAGGTCAACATCGACAACTTCAGCTTCACACCGGCGTCGCTCGCGGTCCCGGCCGGCGCCAAGGTGACCTGGACCAACCGCGACGACATCCCCCACAACGTCATCAGCGTGGAGAAGCGCTTTGGCTCGCCCGTGCTCGATACCGACGAAAAATTCACCCACAGCTTCACCGATGCGGGCGAATACGCCTACTTCTGCTCCATCCATCCCCGCATGACCGGCAAGGTCCTCGTGCGGCCGGCCTGACAGGTACATGCAATGACCAATATCGACAAATGGATACTGGGGGCGGCGGCGCCCCTCGTTCTGACGCTCGCCGGGTGCTCGGCCGCCGGTCGGCCGTCGAAGGTCGAGGCCGGGCTCGCCAACTTTGCCAAGGACGTGGTAATCCCGCTCGAAGCGCGAAGCCGCCCGAACCCGATAGCCGGCGATGCCGCCGCGGCCGTGAAGGGCGCGACTCTATACCAGCAATCTTGTGCCGTGTGCCACGGCGGTGACGGCCGTTCCGAGACCGCCGTCGGCCGCGGCCTTTATCCGCCGGCCATGGACCTGACCTCGCCTCACGTCAGGCGGTGGAACGACGCCGAGATGTTCTGGATCATCCGCAACGGAGTGAGATTCACCGGCATGCCGGCCTGGAAAGACCTGCTCGACGAAGACCAGACGTGGCAGGTGGTGGCGGCGGTCCGGGAATTGCAGAAAGCCCCGGCGAAAGCGCTCGCTCCGGAAGCTCACGCGGACGGCGATCTGCTGAGGGAAGGCGAGCTGCTCTTCCGTCAGGAGAACTGCATCGGCTGCCACCGGCTCCACGGAGAAGGGGGCACGCTCGGTCCCGATCTATCGCGCGAGGGCGATCGGGGCCGCGCCGACGAGTGGCTGCTGGGGCACTTCCTGAAGCCCGCCGACTATGTGGCCGGCTCGATCATGCCGCCGGCGAGCAATTTGAATCGCCGCCAGCTTCAGGCTCTGACCCTGTTCCTGCAGCGGCAAAAACAAGGTCGCTAGATCCACAGGGAGATGGGGCCGGTTGCTGAGCCGCGACCGTGAGGGAGTTTCCCGTTATTCGGAAACCGCTCCCTTACGGTCGCGGCTCGGAACAAGGAGTCGTACAAATTCATCCAGCTCACTTTGGGGGCTGCTATCACGATGGCGCTGCGGCCACGCGCGAAATGGCCCGCACCAGCTTGCGGTAAGGCAGCCGGTCGAGTCCCTCGAATAAGAGCAGCTCCCCTTGCTTCCAGGAGCTGGCGTACCACCGCACCAGCAGGGCCAGATGCTCGGCCCGCTCACGGGTCGAGCGCCGCTTGAAAGTCGTCTCGCCGATCAGCTCCCGCAGCTTGCGGTCGAGCGAGAGCGGCTGGCCTTCCTCGACCGCGAAGGTCAACCGCCGCCGCGCCTGCCAGCAGCCCTGGTAGAGAAACCACAGCTCCACCGAGCTTGGCTCGATCGAGCGCTGCACCGCCACGCCGTAAAGATGATCCAGGTCGCCGGCCAGCTCCTCGTTGAGCCGCAGCGCCTCGGCGGCCTTCTCGAGCTTCCGGTGAATGCGCGCCGCCTGCTCGAATTCGAGAGCCGCGCTCGCCCGCTCCCGCTCGGCCTGCCACTGCTTCAGCAGCGACTCGCCCTTGGTCGAAAGAAACTCCACCACGCGGCCCACCTCGCCGCGATACTGCTCGATGGTTACCACCCCCTGGCAGGGCCGCAGACACATTTTCATTTCCCCGTAAATGCAGCCGGGGTGGCTGGGGCTGGGATCGAGCTCCTCGCGGCAGCGCCGCATCTGGAACAGGTCGAGAAAGGCGTTCTGAAACCGCTCGGTGGCGGCCCGCGTGGTGAACGGGCCAAAATAGAGCGCCCGGCCGCCACCCGGCCGCCGCGTGATGTAGCAGCGCGGGTAGGGATTGGTCAGGTTCACCTTCAGGAAGGGCGGCGGGTGGAGCTTGAGGAACTTGCGATAGTCGTCGGGCCGGTGCCGCCGGGCGAGCCGGTAAAGCGTGACCATCGACTCGAAAGGCGAGCCGGTCGGCCGGTATTCGAACCGCTCGGCCACCTGGGCCAGATTCAGCAGCCGCGATTGCTTTTCGGAAGGCCGCAGCAGCCGGGCGAGCCTGCGCCGCAGCAAATTGGTCTTGCCGATGTAAGGCGGACCCTCGCGAGCCCAGATCAGGAAGACGCCGGGCGCATCGGGGATCGCCTCGAAATCGATTTCATCGGCGAGCATCAGTGAATTGAAACCACAGAGGAACACCGATAAACACAGATCCAAACGAAAGGCTCGGCTCTTGTCTATCTGTGTTCATCTGTGTTCCTCTGTGGTTCCAATTCGTTTTTTCCCGCTCGCTGCTCGGAACGCAGATCGAGGTAGACATTAATGATCGACAGGGCCGCCGGCGTCATGCCGGGGATGCGGCCGGCCTGGCCCAGGGTGAGGGGCCGCACCCTCTCCAGCTTTTCCACGACCTCGCGCGAGAGGCCCGGTAACCCGCGATACGCAAAGCTCGGCGGGATACGCCGGGTCTCCGCTTTCTTGAGCTGCTCGATGTGCTTCTGCTGCTGCGCCAGGTACCCTTCGTATTTGATCTCGGTCTCGATGGCCTTCCACTCGAGCCGCCGCCGGCCGTCGCCCAGGCGCTCGAGCAGAACCGGCTCCAGGCTTTCGATCGTGACCTCCGGGCGCTTCAGCAGTTGAGCCAACGTCGCGCCTTCCCCGGCCGGGCGGTAAGCGGCCAGGAACTGCCGCGCCCGCGTCATCCGGTCCTGCTTGGCGCAGAAGCGCTCCCAGGCGGCGTCATCGATGAGCCCGGCCTGGCGGCCGATCGGCGTCAGGCGCTGATCGGCGTTGTCGATGCGCAACTGCAGCCGGAACTCGGCCCGCGAGGTGAACATGCGGTAGGGCTCGTTCGTGCCCTTGTTGATCAGGTCGTCGATGAGAATCCCGGTGTAGCCTTGCGTGCGGTCCAGGATCACCGGCGGCAGGCCCTTTACCGCGCAGGCGGCGTTGATGCCCGCCATGATGCCTTGGCACGCCGCCTCCTCGTAGCCGGAGGTTCCGTTGATTTGCCCGGCCAGAAACAGGCCCCGGATGGACTTCACTTCGAGCGTCGGTGCGAGCTCGGTCGCGTCGACCGAGTCATATTCGATCGCATAGCCCGGGCGGATCATGTCGGCGTTTTCCAGCCCCGGGACCGAGCGCACCATCGCCGTCTGGACGTCGATCGGCATGCTGGTCGACATCCCGTTGACGTAGATCTCGTTGGTGTCGAGGCCCTCCGGCTCGAGGAAGATCTGGTGGCGCAGCTTATCCGGGAACTTGACGACCTTGTCTTCGATCGACGGGCAGTAGCGCGGTCCCACGCCCGAGATCTGACCGCTGTAGAGCGGCGAGCGGTGCAGGTTGTCGCGCAGGACGCGGTGCGTTTCCTCGGTGGTAAAGGCGATGTGGCAGACGACCTGCTCGCGCTCGATTTTTTCGGTGCGAAAGGAAAACGGCGTCGGCTCGGGATCGCCCGGCTGCGCCTCGAATCGCTCCCACTCGATCGAGCGGGCGTCGAGGCGCGGCGGCGTGCCGGTCTTGAGCCGCCCGCAGCGCAGCCCGAGCTGGCGCAACTTCTCGCCCAGCATCACCGACGGCGGCTCGCCGCTTCGTCCCGCCGGATAGATCTGCTCTCCACAGTGAATCAGCCCGTTCAGGAACGTTCCGGTGGTGATGATAACGGCTTCGGCGGCCACCACGCGGCCATCGCGCAGGACCACGCCGCGGATACGCCGCTCCGCCCCCGGGTCCCCGTCCACACCCTCGAGGATGAGATCCACGACCTCGGCCTGCTTGATGATCAGGTTCCGCTCGCTCTCCAGCACCCGCCGCACCTGGATGCGATATTGCTTCTTGTCGCACTGCGCCCGCGGTGACCAAACGGCCGGCCCGCGGCTGGTGTTCAGCAGCCGGAACTGAATGCCCACGGCATCGGTGACCTCGCCCATGATCCCGCCCAGCGCGTCGACCTCGCGCACCAGGTGCCCTTTGGCGATGCCGCCGACGGCCGGGTTGCAGGACATCTGGGCGATCAGGTCGAGGTTGAGCGTTACCAGCGCCGTCCGCAGGCCCATGCGCGCCGCGGCCATCGAGGCCTCGCAGCCGGCGTGCCCCGCGCCGATCACCACAATGTCGTATCGCTCGTGGAAAGAAGGAGACATGGCCAGTTTGACGATTTGTCGATTGACTGATTTGTTGATTGACGGCCGCCTCCGGTCGCGGGGTCAATCCACAAATCGCCAAATCAACAAATCACCGTTCTCTAAGCTATTCTATTGGATTAGCCCTACCACAGGCAACCGTTATGAAAATACTCGTGATAGGCGGCGGCGGCCGCGAGCATGCACTCGCGTGGAAGCTCCGCCGCAGCCCGCAGGTCGAGGAAGTGTACTGCGTTCCCGGCAACGCGGGCATTTCGGAGGACGCAATCTGCCGCGCCGGCGACACCTCTTCGCCGAAGGCCATGGCCGGGTTGGCATCGGAGGCCGGGGCCGATCTGACGGTGGTCGGTCCGGAGGCCCCGCTGGTCGCCGGCATCGTCGATGAATTCCGCGCCCGCGGACTCGCGATCGTCGGCCCGACGGCGGCGGCGGCGAGACTCGAGGGCAGCAAGGTCTTCGCCAAGCAATTCCTGCGCGACCATGGCATCCCGACCGCCGAGTTCGCCGTCCTCGAATCGCCCGCCGGCGTCGCCGGCGACATCGGCCGCTTCGGGTTTCCGGTAGTATTGAAGGCGGATGGGCTGGCGGCCGGCAAGGGCGTTATCATCCTGCGGGAGGAAGCCGAGGCGCGCGCTGCGGCCGAGCTGATGCTGGCCGGCAAGGTCGTGGGCGATGCCGGACGGCGGGCCGTGCTCGAACGGTTTCTGCCGGGCGAAGAGGTCAGCTTCATCGTCCTGAGCGATGGGACGAGTTTCTACCCACTGCCGCCGCTGCAGGACCACAAGGCCGTCTACGACGATGACCTGGGCCCCAACACCGGCGGGATGGGCGCCTACTGCGACCCGGCGATTCTGGCCGACCGGCAGCGTAATGAGATCCTGAGCCGCATCGTCGAGCCAACCTTGGACGGCCTGCGCCGCGCCGGGATCCCCTACACCGGGTTCCTGTATTTCGGCTTGATGATGACGGAGAACGGCCCCCACGTGCTCGAATTCAACGTGCGGCTGGGCGATCCCGAGACGCAGCCGCTGCTGTTCCGGATGGATTCGGACCTGGCCCCGCTGCTGGAAGCGTCGGCGGGGGGCGGGCTGAAAAATGCAGCGGTCGAATGGGCGCCCGGCCCGGCCGTCTGCGTGGTAGCGGCTTCGGCCGGCTACCCGGGCGCCTACGAGCCGGGCCAGGAAATCTTCGGCATCGACGAAGCCGAGGCCCTGGGCGCCAAGGTCTTCCACGCCGGGACGAAGTTCGTCGAGGGCCGGCTGGTCACGGCCGGCGGCCGCGTGCTCGGCGTGACGGCCACCGGCGAGGATCTGCCCACGGCGATCGACAACGCCTACCTGGCCGCGGCCAAGATCCAGTTTGAGGGCATGCATTACCGCCGCGACATCGGCGTGAAAGGATTGGCGCGATTACGATGAACGAAGCGACGAATCAGAAACCGCTGGTCGGCATAGTCATGGGCAGCGACTCGGACCTGCCCATCATGACCGACACGGCCAAGACCTTGAAGCAGTTTTCGATCCCGTTCGAGATCGAGATCACGAGCGCTCACCGCTCCCCGGCGCGGACGGCCGAGTATGCCCGGACGGCCCGGCAGCGCGGCCTGAAGGCGATCATCGTGGGAGCCGGCGGGGCGTCGCACCTGGCCGGCGTGATCGCCGCCGAATCAACGCTGCCGGTGATCGGCGTCCCCATCGCCAACTCGCCGCTTTCGGGCATGGACTCGCTGCTCTCCACGGTCCAGATGCCAAGCGGCGTCCCGGTGGCCACCATGGCCGTGGGCAAGGCGGGCGCCGTCAACGCCGCCATTTACGCCGCCCAGATCATCGGCGTCTTCGATGCACGCGTCGAGGCCGCCCTGACGAAACACAAGGAAGACCTGGCCCGCAGCGTCGCCGAGAAGAGTGAAAAGGTGAAGCGGGAGTTTCAAGTCTAGGTGGACCGCCGGTTCAACGCTCAGCAAGCCGCCCGGAGCTGAGGTTGCTGATCGCTGACGGCTGACCGCTTTAGATTGACAGCAAGGTTCGGATAGATCCCGGCATCCAGCCGGCCTTATCCTGGGCGAGGAGACCTATGAACGTCGGACTGATCGGTTGTGGCGCCATTTCTCACAAGCACGCGGAGGCCTATCGCGAGATCGGTTACAAGCTGGTGGCTGTCAACGACCTGTTCCCCGAGGTCGGCAAGAGGTTCGCCGAGAAGTGGGGCACGGAGTTCATCGCCGACTACCGCGATTTGTGCCGCCGTAAGGAGATTGATTACGTCGATGTGTGCACCTACCCGAACTTCCGCCTGGAGGCTGTCGAGGAATGCGCCGCGAACCGCAAGCACATCCTGGTGCAGAAGCCCATTTCGACCAACCTGGAGACGGCCCGGAAAATGATCGAGGCGGCGCGCGCCGCCGACATCCGCCTCGGCGTGGTGAGCCAGCACCGCTTCGACCCGGGGTCCCAGTTCGTTTACGACGCGATCCAGGCGGGGCGGCTGGGCAAGCTGCTCGCAGCCGACTGCTACGTGAAGTGGCACCGCCCACAGTCCTATTACGACAAACCGGGCAAGGGCGGCTGGGAGCTGGAAGGCGGCGGGGCGCTCATCAACCAGGCCATTCACTCCATCGACCTGGTCCGCTGGTTCGCCGGCCCGGTGGTCGAGATCTTCGGCCACTGGCAGCTCGGCGCCGCCCACAAGATGGAATCGGAAGACGTGGCCAACGCGGTGATCAAGTTCGCCTCGGGGGCGCTGGGGGTGATCCAGGGATCGACCGCCTTTCTGCCGGGCTACCCCGAACGCGTGGAAGTTCACGGCACAAATGGATCGGCCATTTTGGCCGGGGATCGGCTCATGGCCTGGGACGTTCCGGGTGACAAGATGGAGGACGTGCCCCTGGCCAAGGACCTGGCCTCGGGCGCGGCCGACCCGATGGCGATCTCGATCGAGCCGATCAAGGCGCAGTTCCGCGATTTCGGCGCTGCCATCCGCGACCATCGCCAGCCGCTGGTGGCCGGTGAGGAGGGCTATGCCGCGCTCGAGATCATCCTCGGCATCTACGAATCGGCGCGGCGGGGGGAAAAGGTCAGGCTTTGACAACGATGGAGATCCAGGCGCAGCTCGAAAAGATCCTGGGGAGTGAGGTTTTTGCCCATGCGGATCGCATGAGCCGCTTCCTGCGCTTCACCGTCGAGCGCGCTATACGCGGCCAAGCGGGGGAACACAAGGAATACCTGCTCGGCGTCGAGGTCTTTGACCGCAAGTCCTCCTACGACCCGCGCATCGATCCCATCGTCCGCGTCGAGGCCCGCCGGCTGCGGTCCAAGCTCCAGAAATATTACGAGACCGAAGGCCGCGAGGACCGGATCGCAATCGACTTACCCAAAGGCAGCTATATCCCCGTCTTTCAGGCACGGCAGTTTCCGGGCCAGGTCGTCCCCGGGGATCAGAGGGGAGCGGCTCCGGACGTCCCGACCATCGCCGTGCTCCCCTTCGCCAACCTGAGTTCGGACCCGGAGAACGAGTACTTCAGCGACGGCCTGACCGAAGATCTCATCCACGCGCTGACGAAGATCGAGGGCCTGCGCGTGGTGGCCTGGGGCTCCGCCTTTCAGTTGAAGGGCAAGGACCACAACATCCGCCAGATCGGCGAGCAGCTCCACGTCCGCACGGTGCTCGAAGGCAGCGTCCGCCGGGCCGGCGATCAACTGCGCATCACCGCCCAGTTGATTCAGGTTTCCGACGGCCAGTATCTCTGGTCGCAGATCTATTGCCGGGAGGTGAAGGACGTCTTCGCCATCCAGGAAGAGATCTCGCAGGCCATTGCCAACGCCCTGCGTATCAAGCTGGCCGGCGCCGTGGTCAAGCCCTCCACGGAAAACCTGGAAGCCTATCACCTCTACCTGCGCGGCCGCTTCTGGGGAAACAGGCGAACCGAGGAGGGCCTGCGCAAGGGGATCGGATATTTCGAGCGGGCTATCGCCGTCGATCCCCGATACGCGCTCGCTCATTCCGGCCTGGCCGACTCCTATAGCCTGCTGGGCCAGTACGGTCTTGGCCCCGCCCGCGAGGTCCTGCCACAGGCTAAGGCGGCAGCCGCCCGGGCGCTCGGTCTCGATGACTCACTGGCCGAGGCCCACACGTCGTTCGCCTACGTGCGCTCGCTCTACGAATGGCAATGGGTCGAGGCCGAGGTCCATTACCGCCGCTCGATCGAGCTGAACCCCGGCTATGCCCAAGCCCATCACTGGTACGGCATGGATTTCCTCGCCCTGCTCGGCCGCCTGGATGAGGCCCTGGAGCGCCTGCGCCACGCCCAGCAGCTCGATCCGCTTTCGCTCAACATCTCCACCAGCTTGGGCTTCTTGCTCATGCTGCGGCGCGAGTATGACCGGGCCATCGAGGAGTACCGCCGGGCGCTCGATCTCGACCCCGACTTCTACAAGTCCCACATGGGCCTCGGCCGCGCCTATTTGCAGAAGGGCCAGTACGACGAAGCGATTGCTTGCTTCGAAAGGGGCCAGGCCCTCTCGGGCGGCGCGCTCTACACCTCCGGCCCAATCGGCGAGGCTTACGCCCTCTCGGGCCGCCGCCGCGAGGCGCAGAAGCTGCTCCAGGAGCTGATCGAACTGTCGAAGAGCCGCTGTGTGGCGGCCACGACGATCGCGTTGATCTACATCGGCCTGGGCGACAAGGACCACTCCTTCCAGTGGCTGGAAAAGGCCTGCCAGGAGCAGGAGCCGCCGGTCGTCCAGATCAAAACCCACCCAGCCTACGACAGCTTGCGCTCCGATCCTCGGCTGAGGGTGTTGCTGAAGAGGATCGGCCTCGAAGAATAGCCCAAGTCATCGACCTCCACATAGAATATCCCTGGTGTGGCTATAGGGTTAGGCTGGTGGTCGGTCTACCCGTGAAAAAAAGGGCGTAGTATTAAGTTGCGGACGGCTTTCGCCGATGAGGAGTATTGGGTGGCTCGAATTGCGGCATGCGGCATAGAGATGGTAAGCTCTACCAGCTATGCCGACGCTGTACTACCGCTATGTGAGCGATGCGGAGAAGGAGTTCATCGAGCAAAATCGGATGATCTTGTCTAAGGCCGGCTCAACCTGGTTCACGCCGAATCGGTACGAAACGGCGTCAGACGCGCGGCGCTATCTGGCACTACCCACAACGCAGCCGTGGATGATCGGTCCGATTCCAGCCGATGAAATGCCCGACTTCGATGCGGCAGCGCTGCGTCCCGTGGCCCCGGCCAACGGCGAGTCCGGCGGGGGTACAGAGTGCGCGACCAGCAAGCCCGTCTATCTTTATGGAGTGGTCAGATTGCCGTAGCCGGAGGTGAGCAGCGATGGCCTGGGAAGATTGGCAGGACAAACAAAAGGCGGCAATCTGGAGCTCAGTTCTGGACCTTCTGGAGGACGAGGCCCGGCGATTCAGCACCGATCGAAGACGCGAAGCTGAATTCACGGTCACCAGGGCCAGATGGGATACACCCAGTGTGGAGCTGCGTTGGGGCGTGGGCGGGGTTCAGCGAAGCATACATGCAATTGTAAAGGGAGAACACTGGCCGCTCCAAGTCGAATTCTCGGGGGCAGTTTGGGAGGATCGGGACCGTCCCGCAGGCCGTGAACGGCGATGGAACGAGGTGAAGATCTCAAGCCGCTCTTTCGACGACCTGGCGCAATTAGGTGAGTCTGTTCGCCAAGATCTGGAGCAAGCCTTTGTTGCCGTATCCGACCTAACCGTTTTCGGCGGGAAGGCAACCATGATCCCCCCTGGGGGGGCGCCCGCCAGTCGGGCGACCAGCGCGGATTGATCGTGAAACGGCTTACTTGCCACCAAGTGCGGACCACTTCGGCTGAGCCGCTACGCCGCTTCGGAACGCCTCTTGAACACGACTACCGCCATCGGCGGGAGCGTGACTGAGATCGAGTGGTCCCGGCCTTGCGCCGGCGCCCGCTCCGCCTCCACCCCGCCGCCGTTGCCCGCATTGCTGCCGCCATAGAGATTCGAGTCGCTGTTCAGGATCTCGCGGTAGTAGCCCGGCGCCGGTACGCCGACCCGGTAGCCCGTCCGCACCACCGGCGTGAAGTTGCAGACAAACAGCAAGAAGTCATCCGGATTGGAAGCTCGGCGCAAGAACGAGATCACGCTCGACTGCGCGTCGTGGAAATCGATCCACTCGAAGCCGTTCCACTCGAAGTCCACCTGCCACAGGCTCGGCTCGGAGCGGTAGAGGCGGTTCCAGTCGGCGACGTAGCGCTGCAGCGAGCGGTGGGTATCGAACTCTAACAGGTCCCACTCCACGCCCGCCGCGTGGCTCCACTCATTCCATTGCCCGATTTCCGAGCCCATGAACAGCAGCTTCTTGCCCGGGTGGCCGTACATGTAGCCGAGAAACGCCCGCACGTTGGCGAATTGCTGCCACTGGTCGCCGGGCATCTTGGAGAGCAGCGCCCGCTTGCCATGGGTCACCTCGTCATGGGAGATGGGCAGCAGGAAATTCTCAGTGAAGGCGTAGAGCAGGCTGAAGGTGATGTCGTTCTGGTGATACTGGCGATGGATGGCGTCGTGCGAGAAATAGAGCAGCATGTCGTGCATCCAGCCCATGTTCCACTTCAAGGTAAAGCCCAGCCCGCCGACGTAAGTCGGTCGCGAGACGCCTCCCCAGGAGGTCGACTCCTCGGCTATGGTCACCGCTCCGGGAGCCTCGGCGTGCGCCAGCTCGTTGAACTTGCGCAGGAAATCGATGGCCTCCAGGTTCTCCCGGCCGCCGTAGCGGTTGGGAATCCACTCGCCCGGCTGGCGGGAGTAATCGAGGTAGAGCATCGAAGCCACCGCATCCACGCGCAGCCCGTCGATGTGGTACTTCTTCAGCCAGAAAAGGGCGTTCGAGAGAAGGAAGTTGCGGACTTCGTTGCGGCCATAGTTGAAAATCAGCGTGCCCCAGTCGCGGTGTTCGGCCATCCGCGGGTCCTCGTGCTCGTAGAGGGCCGTGCCGTCAAAATAAGCCAGGCCGTGAGCGTCCTTGGGGAAGTGCCCCGGCACCCAGTCGAGAATCACGCCGATGCCCGCCTGGTGACAGCGATCGACGAATTCCATGAACTCGGCCGGCGGTCCATGCCTCGACGTCGGGGCGAAGTAACCGGTCACCTGGTAGCCCCAGGAGGCGTCGAAGGGGTGCTCCATTACCGGCAGCAGCTCCAGGTGGGTATAGCCCATTTCGAGAAGGTAACCGATCAGCTTCTCGGCCAGTTGCCGGTAGCTCAGCGTGGGGCGCATCCAGGAGCCAAGATGCACCTCGTATACCGACATCGGCTTCTGCAGCCACGGAGTCTGCGCTCGCCGGCCCATCCATTCCGCGTCGTTCCACTGGTAGCAGTCGATTTCGGCGACCCGGGAAGCCGATTTGGGCGGCTTCTCCATGGCGAATCCATAGGGGTCGGCCTTCTGCTGGACGTGGCCGCGATGGCGCGACTTCACTTCGTACTTATATATAGTGCCTTCCTCGAGGCCGGGAATGAACAGCTCCCAGATCCCGCCGGGCCGCTGGCCCATGGGATGGCGCCGGCCGTCCCAGCGGTTGAAGTCCCCCACCACGCCGATGCGCTCGGCATTGGGCGCCCAGACGGCGAAGTTCACCCCCCGGACGCCGTCCACTTCTCGCCGGTGCGCGCCCAGCTTCTCGTAGCTCTGCAGGTAGTTCCCCTCGGCGTGCAGGTGCAGCTCGAGGTCGGTCAGCCAGGGCGGGAAGCGGTAGGGATCTTCGAACTCGTGCCAGATCCCGTCATGGTCCTCCAGGCGCAGCCGATAAGGTCCGCTGTGGTCGGGGCCGAAGACCGCCTGGAAGAAGCCCTCCCCATCGAGCCGCTCCATCTGCCGCGCCCCGTCGGCGATGACCACGTAGGCCTCGCGCGCCTCCGGCAAGAACGCGCGGATCTCGAACCGCTTCTTGCCGGCCCCGTGCGGTCCCAGCACGCGAAACGGATCGCCGTGGTAGGCGCCGACAATCGCCGCGATGTCACCGGCAAGAGCCACAGGGGAATGATAGCAGTTGAGCGGGACAGGCTTCAGCCGGCATTCGGCAACCGCGGCAACCGGTTATCGGGCCGGCGCCGGCAAGCGCAGCACGATCTTCGCGCCCGCCGAGACGCCGCCCAGACTCACATGGATCTCGCCCAGCCCGGCCGCCGGCGCCACCGGCCCGAGCCTGCAAGGTCTGCTCCCGCCTTCCCGCGGCCTCATCCTAGGACGGACACACGGGTCGATTCTAGCGGAAACCCGCGCTGGCGCCAGCCTTCGAAACCGCCGGCCAGCGGCCGGACGCGGGTAATCCCGTGCCGGTGCAGTTGGAGCGCCGCCCGGGCGCTCGAGGCTTCGTTGGGTCAAGTGCAGTA